>JBLNDP010000109.1:0-4523 GCA_050261755.1 Clostridia bacterium | reverse complement strand
CGTGAAGCGGTCGATGCCCTCGTCGAAGGCGGTCGGCAGGCGGCGGCCGGCCACCTCGTCCGCGAGCGCGCCGAAGAAGGTGCCGGCGCCGGTGCGGACCACGACGCCCACGCCGTAGCCGCTGACCACGTTGGCGCCCATGAAGCACATGTTGGGCAGGTCGAACGGGTCGCGCGTGGCGTCCTCGCAGGGGCGCGCGAACTTCTCGGCCGGCATCGCCTCGCCCGTCAGCGCGGCCTGGTTGATGAAGAGGTCCTTCGCCTCGAGCAGGCGCAGGTCGGCCGGAATCATGTCGCCCGCGGAGAGCGACACGATGTCCCCCGGCACGACGGTCTCGAGCGGGATCTCCGCCGGCGCGCCCGCATCGCGGCGCCGGACGGTGGCCGTCGTCTTGACCATGGCGCGCAGCCGGGCGGCCGCCTCGTTCGAGCGGTGCTCCTGCACGAAGGCGGTCGTCACCGCGAGGATCACCATCACCAGGATGACCGTCGCGGCCCGGACATCGCCCAGGAAGAAGGAAACGACCGCGAGCACGAGCAGCAGCGCGTTCAGCGGATTGCGCGCGCGGGCCCAGAGCTCCTGCAGCACGGTCGGCTTGCGCTCGCGCGTCACGAGGTTCGGGCCGAAGCGCGCGAGCCGCGTCGCCGCTTCCTCCGCCGTGAGGCCGGCCGGGGAGGAGCCCGCGCGGCTGCAGGCCTCGTCAGCCGGAACCCGGCTCAGCTCGGCCAGCGGCAGGGATGCATGCATGGGCAGAAGCCTCGCCCATGGGAGGCTCCCGCGATTGATCCACGTCAAGAACGCCGGCGCGGGCGCTCCTACGATGGATGCAGACATCCCAGGAGCCGTCATGAACGCCAACATGCAAGCGAATACCGACAAGCTGGTGCAGGACCTGCGCGTCGTCGTCGGCGACGCCGAGGAGCTGCTCAAGGCCACCGCCGGCCAGGCCGGCGAGGCGATCCAGAAAGCCCGCGCGCGCGCCGAGGCGTCGTTGCGCGATGCCAAGGCGGGCCTCGAGGCGGCGAGCGAAAACGGCAACCTGTACGCCCGGGAAGCGGTGCGCCAGGTGGACGGGCAGGTGCGCGCCCATCCCTACGCCACGCTCGGCATCGCGGCGGCGGTGGGCGTGATCCTCGGCTTCCTGATCGCCCGCAAGTAGCGTTTGTCGCAGCTTCGCGCGCACTACGCGTTTGCGCTCGCGGTAGCGATCGTTCCGGCCGGCCTCATCGGCATCGGGCTGGTCGGCTACGACTACTACCAGCGCGAGCGCGAGCAGGTGGTGCGCAATACCGCGGCCACGGCGCGCGTGCTCGCCACGGCGGTCGACGGCGAGCTCGCCAGCACGCGCGCCGCGCTCTTCGCCCTCGCGAGCTCTCCTGCGCTCGGCGCCGACGACCTCGCGGCGTTCGACGCGCAGGCGCGCGCCGCCCTGAAGAACCAGAGCTTCGGCAACATCGTCCTCATCGATGCCGCCTCGCAGCAGCGCATCAACACGCTGCGTCCCTACGGTACCGAGCTTCCCGCATTCGACAATCCGTTCCTGCGCCGCACCTTGGCCGAAGGCAAGCCCGTGGTGACCGACCTCTTCCGGGGGCCGGTCGCCGGCCGGCCGCTCCTCGCGGTCGGCGTGCCGGTGCTGCGCGAAGGCGCGGTGCGCTATGCGCTCGCTGCGGGCATCTTTCCGGAGCGCATGGCGGCCGTGCTGACGCGCTCGCACCTCCCGCCGACCTGGATCGCCGTGGTCGCCGACAGCTCGGGAACCATCGTGGCGCGCACGCACGAGCCGGAGCGG
The DNA here is from genome assembly GCA_050261755.1 of Clostridia bacterium. Classification (GTDB taxonomy): domain Bacteria; phylum Pseudomonadota; class Gammaproteobacteria; order Burkholderiales; family SG8-39; genus SCGC-AG-212-J23. The sequence continues at coordinate 2,731 of JBLNDP010000109.1, read as the reverse complement.
TTCGTGGGACAGAAGGTGGCCCCCGGGCTGCTGGCGCACGTCGGCCGCGAATCCGAAGGCGCGCTCGACACGACCACCCTCGAGGGCACCGGGGTCATCAGCATCTTCAGCCGCGCGCCGGAATCCGGCTGGACGGTCGCCATCGGCATCCCGAGCGTCGAGCCGCAGCGGCACGCATGGCTCTCCGTCCTGCGCATGGCGATCGCCGCCTTCATCATGCTCGCGATCGCCCTGCTTACCGCGGTCTTCATGGCGCGGCGCCTTCAGCGCAGTTGATTCAGGTCAAAACGGCGCCCGGGCAGGCGCCTAGCATGAACCCATGCCTTTCCATTCCTTTTGCCTTGTTCCTGAAAGGAGATTCCCCATGGCAAACCTGACCCGCTACAACCCGTTCGACGATTTCTTCGGCGATTTCGGCAAGGGATTCTTCATCCGCCCGCTCGCCTTCCCGAAGCTCGAGGGCGAGCTCTCGATGAAGATCGACGTGAACGAGGACGACAAGGCCTTCACCGTCAAGGCCGACATCCCCGGCGTGAAGAAGGAAGACATCCAGGTCGACATCGACGACAACGTCGTCTCGGTGCGCGCCGAGGCGAAGAAGGAGAAGGAAGAGAAGAAGGACGAGAAGGTCGTCTACAGCGAGCGCAGCTACGGCATGGTGAGCCGCAGCTTCACGCTGCCGGCGAGCGTCGACGAGAAGGCCGCCAAGGCCGAGTACAAGGACGGCGTCCTCAGCCTCGTGCTGCCGAAGAAGTCGAACGGCGGCGGCAAGCGCATCTCGGTCTCGTAAGGCCATGCCCGCCAAAGAGCTCCTTTTCGGCGGCGCCGCGCACGCGCGCCTCGTGCGGGGAATGAACGTCCTCGCCGACGCCGTGCGCGTCACGCTGGGCCCGAAGGCGCGCACCGTGGTGCTGGAGAAGTCCTGGGGCGCGCCGACGGTGATCAACTCCGGCGTCATCGTCGCCAAGGAAGTCGAGCTCGCCGACCGCTTCGAGAACATGGGCGCGCAGATGGTGCGCGAGGTGGCCTCGAAGACCTCCGAAGTCGCCGGCGACGGCACCACCACCGCGACGCTGCTCGCCGCGGCGCTGGTGAACGAAGGCATGAAGTACGTCGCCGCCGGCATGAACCCGATGGACCTCAAGCGCGGCATCGACCGCGCCGTGGAAGCGGTGCTCGCCGAGCTCAAGCGGCTCGCCAAGCCCTGCGGCACGAGGAAGGAGATCGCCCAGGTGGGCGCCATCTCCGCGAACAACGATTCGTCGATCGGCGAGATGATCGCCGAGGCGATGGAGAAGGTGGGGCGCGAGGGCGTCATCACCGTCGAGGACGGCAAGGGGCTCGCCAACGAGCTCGAGGTGGTCGAGGGCACGCAGTTCGACCGCGGCTACCTGTCGCCGTATTTCATCAACAATGCCGAGAAGCAGAACGTGGTGCTCGAGGACGTCCAGATCCTCCTGTGCGACAAGAAGATCTCCTCGATCCGCGAGCTGCTGCCCCTCCTCGAGGAGGCGGCGAAGAGCGGCAAGCCGCTGCTGGTGGTGGCCGAGGACATCGAGGGCGAGGCGCTCGCGACGCTGGTGGTGAACACCGTGCGCGGCGTGCTCAAGTCGTGCGCCGTGAAGGCGCCGGGCTTCGGCGACCGCCGCAAGGCCATGCTGGAAGACCTGGCGGTGCTGACCGGCGGCCGCGTCGTCGCCGAGGAAGCCGGGCTTTCGCTCGAGAAGGCGCAGGCCTCCGTGCTCGGACGCGCCCGGCGCGTGGAGATCGACAAGGACGACACGACGATCATCGGCGGCGCGGGCGACCCGCAGGCGATCGCCGCGCGCGTCGCGCAGATCAAGCGCGAGGTCGACGAGGCGACGAGCGACTACGACAAGGAAAAGCTGCAGGAGCGCGCCGCCAAGCTCTCCGGCGGCGTCGCCCTCATCCGCGTCGGCGCCGCGACCGAGACCGAGATGAAGGAGCGCAAGAGCCGCACCGAGGACGCGCTGCATGCCACTCGCGCCGCGGTGGAGGAAGGCATCCTGCCGGGGGGCGGCGTTGCCCTGATCAGGTCCAAGAGCTGCTTGAAAGCGTTGAAAGGCAACAACAGCGACCAGGATGCCGGCATCGGCATCGTGCGGCGGGCGCTCGAGGAGCCGCTGCGCCAGATCGTGCGCAACGCCGGCGCGGAGCCGGCGGTCGTCGTGCAGAAGGTCGCCGACGGCCAGGGCGACTTCGGCTTCAACGCGGCGACGAACGAGTACGGCAATCTCGTGCAGATGGGCGTGCTCGACCCGGCGAAGGTGACGCGTACGGCGCTCACGAACGCCGCCTCGATCGCCAGCCTCATCCTGACAACCGACTGCATGATCGCCCAGCTTCCCGAGAAGCCGGCTGCAGAGGCTCCCGGTGAAGACATGGCTTGACCGCGAGCACCGCTGGAAGGTGCTCGGCGCCCTGGCGCTCGCCGCGGCGGCCGGTTACTGGATCTTCGAATTCGTCGCGGGCCCGCCTGTGGAAGTGGCCAGGGTCGCGCGCCGCGACGTGGTTCAGACCGTGGTGGCGAGCGGTCGCGTGGCGACGCCGTACCGCGTCGACGTCGGGAGCCAGGTCGTCGGCACCGTCGAGCGGGTGCCGGTCGAGCAGGGCCAGGCCGTCAAGGCCGGCGACACGCTGATCGTGCTCGAGTCCTCGGAGGCGCGCGCGCTCCTCGCGCAGGCCGAGGCGACGCTCGCCAACGCGCGCA
>JBLNDP010000108.1:0-4817 GCA_050261755.1 Clostridia bacterium | reverse complement strand
TTCGGGCCGGTGGCGCCGCTCATCCGCTTCGAGAGCGAGGACGATGCCGTGCGTCTGGCCAACGCCTCCGAGTTCGGCCTCGCCGGCTACTTCTATAGCCGGGACATCGGCCGCATCTGGCGCGTGGCGGAGCGCATGGAGACCGGCATGGTCGGCGTCAATGCCGGCATCATTTCCACCGAAGTGGCGCCCTTTGGCGGCGTCAAGCAATCCGGGCTCGGCCGGGAAGGCTCGAAGTACGGCCTCGAGGAGTTCATGGAAGCGAAGTACGTGCTGATCGGCGGCCTGGACAAGTGAGAGGCGAGGAGTTCAAGGACGACTTCCGCAAGGCCCTGCCGCCTGAGGTCGTCCGCGAGCTCACGCGCCGCTCGGCCTGGCGGGCGACGTGGCCCGTTCTCGTCGACTTCCTCGTGATTGCGCTGGCCGCGGCCGTTGCACTGGCCTTCTGGTTCTCGCTTCCGCTTACGATCGTCGCGGTCCTCCTCATCGGTACGCGCCAGCACGCGCTGTTCGTCGTGGCGCACGATGCCGCTCATTACCTGCTCTACGAAGACAGAAGAATCAACGACTACGTGGGGCGGGTGTGCGCCACGGTACAAGGGCTGTCGATGTGCACCTACCGGGTCATCCATCGCCTGCACCACAACAATCTTTACGGCGAGCTCGATCCCGACACGGCGCTCCACGGCGGCTATCCGCGCGGCAAGGCGTACCTCGTCAAGAAGCTCCTGAAGGACCTTTCCGGCCTGACCGCCTGGAAAACGTACGCGTACTTCCTCGGCGGCGCCCCCGCGCTCAATACGTCGACCAAGGTTGCGCTTCGGCCGCTCGATGACACGTCCGATAAGCTGCGCAAGGACGCGCGCCTGGATCGAAATACGGTGATCGTCTTCCATATCGCTGCGCTGGCCTTCTTCGCGGCGACGGGCTACCTGGTTCAATACCTCGTGCTGTGGGTGCTACCCCTGGTCACCGTGGTGCAGGCGCTCCTGCGGCTACGCGCGATCGCCGAGCATGGCGCAACGACCGATTTCTCGTCGCCGCTCACGGCGGCCCGCACGAACCTGGCGAGCCCCGTGGTCGAGTGGCTGTTTTTCCCGCACCACGTCAACTACCACATCGAGCATCACCTCTATGCCTCCGTGCCGCACTACAACCTGCCCGCGCTGCACGCCGCGATGGCGAGCCGGGGCGTGCTGGACGGCGCCGAGGTCCTGGGCTTCGGTGAAACGCTCGGCAAGATCTTCGCCGAGCGGCGAAGCATCCCTATTTCCGCTTGATCTTGAGGCGCATGGGCTTCATCGGCGAGCCGACGAAGCCCAGCCGGCGGTAGAGCGCCTGCGCCTGCTCGTTCTGCATGTCGGTGAGGAGCGTCAGGCGCAGCACGCCCTCGGCGCGAGCCTGCTCGATGACGTATTCGAGGAGCCGCGCGCCGATGCCCTGCTTGCGGTAGTCGGGCCGCACCACCAGGTCCTCGAAGAGCGCCGCGCGCCCGCCCTCGGCGGTGCTGACGGTGAAGAGCAGGCTCGCCATGGCGACGACCTTGGCGCCGTCGCGCGCGACGAAGAGCTTGCCCAGCTTGGGGTCGGCGAAGATGAGCTTGAGCGCCGTCTCCTGCTTGGTCGCGTCCGGCGAGAACTCGGCCTCCTGCTCGAAGAGCTGCATGAGCAGCTCGACCATCTGCGGCAGGTCCTTGGCGACGGCGGAGTCGAATTTCAGCGCCACGGCGTATTCTAGGTTCTCGCTAGACGTTGAAGCGGAAGTGGATGACGTCGCCGTCGCGCACCGCGTAGTCCTTGCCTTCCAGCCGCAGCTTCCCGGCTTCCTTCGCGCCCTGCTCGCCCTTGCAGGCGACGAAGTCGTCGTAGGCGGTCACCTCGGCGCGGATGAAGCCGCGCTCGAAATCGGTGTGGATGACGCCGGCCGCTTGCGGCGCAGTCGCGCCGGCGCGGACGGTCCACGCGCGCACCTCCTTGGGGCCGGCGGTGAAATACGTCTGCAGCCCGAGCAGCGCGTACGCGGCGCGGATCACGCGGTTCAGCCCCGGCTCTTCCATGCCGAGGTCGGCGAGGAACACCGTCTTGTCCTCGTCGGACAGGTCGGCGATCTGCGCCTCGATGGCGGCGCTGATCGGGACCACGGGCGCGTTTTCCGCCTTCGCGTACGAGACGACTTTCTGGAGGAGCGCGTCGGAGCCTTTTTCGGCGACGTTCGCGACGTACATCGTCGACTTCATGGTGAGCAGGAAAAGCGGCTTCACCACGAAGAGCTCTTCCTTGGACAGGTCGGCGCTGCGCGCGGGCCGGCCGGCGTCCAGCACCTTCTGCAGCTTGGCCAGCGCGGCGACCAGGCGCTGCGCCTCCTTGTCGTTGCCCGTCTGCGCGACCTTTGCGTATTTTGAAACCTGTCTCTCGACTGTTTCCAAGTCCGCGAGCGCGAGCTCGGTGTTGATCGTCTCGATGTCGGAGATCGGGTCGACCCGGCCGGCGACGTGCACGACGTTCGGGTCGTCGAAGCAGCGCACGACGTGGGCGATGGCGTCGGTCTCGCGGATGTTGGCGAGGAACTTGTTGCCCAGGCCCTCGCCCTTCGAGGCGCCCGCGACCAGGCCGGCGATGTCGACAAACTCGACGACCGCCGGCACGACCTTCTGGGGGCTCTCGATCGCGGCGAGGGCGTCGAGCCGCCGGTCGGGCACGGGCACGATGCCGACGTTCGGCTCGATGGTGCAGAAGGGGTAGTTCTCCGCCGCGATGCCGGCCTTCGTCAGCGCGTTGAAGAGGGTGGACTTGCCGACGTTCGGCAGGTCGACGATGCCGCACTTCACGCTATTTCTTTCCGAACAGGGATTTCAGGAGGCCGGACTTCTTCTCTTCCGCGGGCTTGGCGGCTGCCTCGGCCGGCTTGGCCGCTGCATTCGCCTTTTGCGGCTCCGGCTTCTTCTCCGGCTCCTTCACGGGCGCTTCCTTTTTCGGCGGGTCCTTCTTCTCCGGTTTCGGCTCGGAGGAATGCAGTTTCTGCATCGCGGATTGCATGTCACCTTGCAGCATTTCCGGCAGCACCTGCAGGGAACGCTCGATGGCCTGGTCGATGAGGACCTTGTCGTCCACGGACGGCTTGTGCAGCACGTAGTCCGCGACCGCGTTCTTGTCGCCGGGATGGCCGATGCCGAGGCGCAGGCGCCAGTAGTCGTGCGAAGCCACGCGCTGGGAGATGTCGCGCAGGCCGTTGTGGCCGCCGATGCCGCCGCCCTGCTTCACCCGCGCCACGCCCGGGGCGAAGTCCAGCTCGTCGTGCACGACGAGGATCTCCGCGGGCTGGATCTTGAAGAAACCGGCGAGCATCTGCACCGCCCGCCCGCTCGCGTTCATGAAGCTCTGCGGAAGAAGCAGCCAGGCGCCGTTGTCGGGAAGCCGCGCAACGAGCGCCTGGTACTTCGGGTCCTTGCGGAAGTGCAAGCCGCGCTCGGAGGCAAAGCGCTCCACCAGCCAGAAGCCGGCGTTGTGCCGCGTGCGCTCGTACTCCTTGCCCGGATTGCCCAGGCCGACCAGGAGACGGATCAAGGCTACTTCTTCTCTTTCTTCTCGCCCTTGTCGCCGCCAGCAGCGCCGCCCTTGTCGCCGCCCGCTTTGTCGCCCTTGTCGCCGCCCTTCGCTTCCGCACCCGCCTCGCCTTCCTTGGCTGGCGCGGCCTGCTCGGTGGTCGGCACTTCGGCCGCAGAGACGGCCGGAGCCTCTTCTTCCTCGGTGACGAGCGCCGGGATGACGACGGTCGCGACCACGGGGTTTTCATCCTTGTGGATCGCGGCCTCGACGCCCTTCGGCAGCTTGAGGTCGCGCGCATGCACCGAGTGGCCGACGGTGAGCGTGCTCAGGTCGACCTCGATGAACTCCGGCAGGTCGTCCGGCAGGCAGGTCACGTCGAGCTCGTTCATCACGTGGTTGACCACGCCGCCCTGCTCCTTCACGCCCGGCGACTTCTCGGCGTTCGCGAAGTGCAGCGGCACCTTCATGTGGATCTTCTTGTCCTTCAGCACGCGCTGGAAGTCGACATGCTGCACCTGCAGCTTGTACGGGTGCATGTTTACGGCGCGCAGCAGGACCTGCTGCTTCTCGCCGCCCATGTCGAGCGTGAGGATCGAGGCGTGGAAACGCTCGTTCTTCAGGTTGAAGAAGAGGTCCTTGTGGTCGAGCTCGATGTTCACCGCGTCGGCGTTGCCGCCGTAGACGATGCCGGGCACCTTGCCCGTGCGGCGGAGACGGCGGCTCGCACCCGTCCCATGCGCCTCGCGCTTGCGCGCCTGAATTTCGATTGCCATTGTCGTTGTGCTCCTGTTTGAGCCGGCGGCTCCGCGACCAGAGACGCGCCGGGGTTGAAAAAACCTTCTATGAGATGCGTAGTTACTCGATGAATAACGAGGAAACCGACTCCTCGGTGTAGATGCGCAGGATCGTCTCGGCGATCAGGCCGGCGACGGACAGCTGGCGGATCTTGCCGCAGCCGCGCGCGTCCTCGTGCAGCGGGATCGTGTCCGTCACGACCAGCTCGTCCATCTCCGACACGGCGATGCGCTTCACGGCCTCGCCGGAGAGCACCGCGTGCGTGCAGTAGGCCACGACCTTGCGCGCGCCTTCCTTCTTGAGCACCTCCGCCGCCTTCACCAGCGTGCCGGCGGTGTCCACCATGTCGTCCATGATGACGCAGGTGCGGCCCTTCACCTCGCCGATGACGTTCATCACCTCGGCGACGTTCGCCTTCGGGCGCCGCTTGTCGATGATCGCCAGGTCGGACTCCAGGCGCTTGGCGAGCGCGCGGGC
>JBLNDP010000107.1:0-10728 GCA_050261755.1 Clostridia bacterium | reverse complement strand
ACGATCGACACCTTGGCGATGCGCTCGTCGCCGCTCACCTCGCGGAACTTGAGGTGCGGCTGCACCTGCTCGCGCAGGATCTTCATCGCCCGGCCGTAGTCGTTGCGATGCACGGTGAAGGTCATGTCGGTCATGCCGTCGTGGCCGACGTTCTGCACGATCACGTCGACGTCGATGTGCGCGTCGGCGATCGGCCCGAGGATCGCGTAGGCGACGCCGGGGCGGTCGGGCACGTCCTTCACCGTGATCTTCGCCTCGTCGCGCTGGAACGCGACGCCGGAAATGACTGCCTTCTCCATCGCCATGTGCGGGTCTTCCTCGAAAGTGATCAGCGTGCCGGAGGCGCCCTCCTCGGCCACCGGCAGCATCGGGTCGGTGAGGCTCGAGAGCACGCGCGTCGGCACCTTGTACTTGCCGGCGAACTCCACGGAGCGGATCTGCAGCACCTTGGAGCCGGCGCCGGCGAGCTCGAGCATCTCCTCGAACGTGACCGTGCGCAGGCGGCGCGCCTCGGGCACGACGCGCGGGTCGGTCGTGTAGACGCCGTCCACGTCGGTATAGATCTGGCACTCGTCGGCCTCGAGCGCCGTGGCGAGCGCCACCGCGGAAGTGTCGGAGCCGCCGCGGCCGAGCGTCGTGATGTTGCCCTGCGCGTCGATGCCCTGGAACCCGGCGACGACGACGACGTAGCCGGCCTTCAGATCGGCTTTGAGCTTTTCGCCGTCGATGGAAATGATCCTTGATTTCGTAAAGGCCGAGTCGGTCAGGACCTTGACCTGCCAGCCGGTGTAGCTCTTCGCCTTCAGGCCGAGCTCCATCAGCGCCATGGCGAGCAGGCCGATCGTCACCTGCTCGCCGGTGGACGCGACGACGTCGAGCTCGCGCGGGTCGGAGTTCGGCTGGATTTCCTTGGCGAGCGCGATCAGGCGGTTCGTCTCGCCCGACATGGCCGACGGCACGACGACCACGTCGTGTCCCGCCGCCTTCCACTTCGCGACGCGGCGCGCGACGTTCTTGATCCGCTCCACCGAGCCGACCGAGGTGCCGCCGAATTTCTGGACGATGAAAGCCATGCTTCTGAAAAAACGAGGATTTTACACGCTGGCCCCTATACTCACGGCGTGAAGACGGTGGTTTTCCAGTCCTACCGCACCTCGCGCGTCGCGCCGTGGATCGTCCGCTGCATGGAAAGCGTGCGCGCCTGGGCGGCGGCGAACGACTTCGAGTATCGGTTCATCGACGACCGCTTCCTCGACTACGCGCCCGCGTGGTACCGGGAAAAGGCCGCGCACAACCTGTTGCTGGTCACCGATCTCGCGAGGCTGGTCGCCGCGCGCGAGCTGCTCGCGGCCGGCTACGAGCGCACGGTCTGGATGGATGCGGACCTCCTGGTCTTCGACCCGCGTCCGGCATCGTTCCAGCTCGCCGACGGCTATGCCTTCTGCCGCGAGGTCTGGGCGTGGCGCCAGTCGGATGGCGCTCCGCTGCTGCCTCCGGACCGCGCGAACAACTCGGTGAGCGTCTTCGACCGCGGCAATCCGGTGCTGGAGTTCCTCATCTACGCCGCGCAGGCGCTCATGCGCAATGCCGCGGGCAGGCCTCATCCGACCGCCGTGAGCACGCAGCTCCTGAGCGCGCTGAACGAGCGCATGGGGCTGCCGCTCCTGCGCCACTTCGGCATGCTGAGCCCCTTCGTCATGCGCGCCCTTCTCGAGGGCGACGAAGGCTACCTGCGGACGTACATGGCGCGGGTCGGCGAGCCGATGGTGGCCGCCAATCTCTGCGGATCCTTCACTGACGCCGCCAACCACGGCACGACGCTGCCGGAAAGCGTCTACGACGAAACGGTCCGCGTCCTCCTCGAGACGCGCGGCGCGGCGCTGAACCGCTTCCTGCCTTCGACCGTTCGCGCCTAGACGATCCGCTCGGCGAGGAGCGTCAGCGCGGCGCCCGCGAAGGCGTACATGTTTCCCACCCGATCGGCGCTGCCGGTCGCGAGCGTGCGTACGTGCTCCGCCCTTCCGGCGACGGCCACGCAAGCGTGCCCCGGAGCATCGCCATACCGGTTCGGCGTCGGGCCCGTGGCGCCGGTCTCCCCTATTCCCCAGCTCGCGCCGTAGCGCTCGCGGATGAGGCGTGCGCGGATCAGCGCGTTCTGCTCCGTCGCGGAGCGGTGGCCGCCAAGGAGCTCCGGCGCGAAATCGCGCAGCGCGCGCCACGCTTGCGGCGTGTAGATCACCGAGCCGCCGAGGCAATAGGCCGAGGCGCCGGGCACGGCAAGGAGCGCCGCGGTGATGAGGCCGCCGGCCGACGATTCCGCCACCGCGACCGTCTCGCCGCGCGCCTTGAGGAGCGATCCGACCCGCTCCGCGAGCGGAAGCAGCTCGCGCATCAGCAGCCCAGCTTCTCGGCGAGCTCGACGAAGCTTTTCACCGGCAGGTCGACGACGGCGGGATCGGCGGCGAGGTCGCTTTGCTGCCCGGGCCCGTACTCGGTCGGCCGCGGCACGAAGGCGGTGGCGAGGCCCTGCGCCTTCGCCGCCTTGAGGTCGCCGTTGTGCGCGGCGACCATCATCACTTCCGCGGGCTTCAGCGCGAGCTGGCGGCACGAGGCAAGGTAGGCCTCCGGCATCGGCTTGTAGGCGCGCGAGGTTTCCGCGCCGAGGATGCAGTCCCACGGCATTCCGGCGCTCTTCGCCAGGTTGACCATGAGCGCGATGTTGCCGTTCGAGCACGGCGCGATGATGAGCTTCTTCTTCAGGCGCTCGAGGCCGGGCACGACGTCGGGCCAGGGGCTGAGCCGGTGCCACGCACGGTTCAGATGGTCCTTCTCCGCTTCCGTGAGGCCGGACAGGGAATATTTATTCAAAAGCTTTTCGAGGCTCTCCCGGTGCAGCACATCCAGGATCGTCCACGGGCGGCGGCCCGAGCGGACTTCTTCCATGGACGGCTGGTAGAGCTTGCGCCATTCCATGGCGAACTCCACCGGGTCGATGCCGGAGATTTTCTTTTGCTGGAAGAACGCGGCGGCTTCGCGGCTGACGCTGGAGCGCCAGTCCACGCAGGTGCCGAAGACGTCGAAGAGGCAGGCGCGTACGGACATGGCGCAATTATCCGCGACGCCGCAAAAGAAAAAGGGCGGGGATCGCCCGCCCTTTCGAACCTACCGGGAAGAGATTACGACTTCTTCTCGGCCTTGGCTTTCTTGGCTTTCTTCGCCTTCTTGGCCGGCTTCTCGGCCTTCTTGTCCATCTTGTCGGACTTGGCTTCCGGCGCCGGGGCCGTCGCCGCGGGGGCGGCCTTCTGGTCGGCCTTCGGGGCCTGGGCAAACGCGGTGGCGGTGCCGAACGCGAACACGCCGGCGATCAGGGTGCTGAGGACTTTATTCAATTTGCTTCTCCTATATAGGTATTGCCAGCTTGGGTCTGGCTGCAGCGAATAACGCCCCGGGCCCGCGGCGGTTGACAGGGGAACGCCGATTTCACATCGTGGAATTCCGCGCTGCGGCATGAAATGGCCCGGCGATGCGAGTAGCCTTGCCGCCATGAAAACCCCGTACAAGATCCTGATCATGGGAGCGTCCTACGGGTCGCTCCTGGCTACCAAGCTCCTGCTCGCCGGCCACACGGTGAAGCTCGCCTGCCTGCAGCACGAGGCGGACGCCATCAACTCTTCCGGCACGCGCGTGCGCATGCCGATCAAGGGCCGCGAAGGCCTCCTGGAAGTGGACTCGCGCAAGCTGCCCGGCCACCTGTCCGCGGACGTGCCGGCCAACATCAAGCCCAAGGACTACGACCTGATCGTCCTCGCGATGACCGAGCCGCAGTACAGCTCGGCGGGCGCGCGCGAGCTCCTGCAGGCCGTGGCCAAGTCCCGCGTGCCCTGCATGTCGATCATGAACATGCCGCCGCTGCCTTACGTGAAGCGCATCCCAGGCGTGAACGCCGACGGCTGCCGAAGCTGCTATGCGGAGCCGGCGCTCTGGGACGCGTTCGACCCCGACCTCCTGACCCTGTGCAGCCCCGACCCGCAGGCGTTTCGCCCGCCCGAGGAGAAGGTCAACGTGCTGCAGGTGCGCCTGCCGACCAACTTCAAGTCGGCGCGCTTCCCCTCCGACAAGCACACGCAGATCCTGCGCGACCTCGAGCGCGACATCGAGGCGGCGCGCTTCGATACCGGCAGCGAGAAGATCGAGCTGCCGGTGAAGCTCAAGGTGCACGACTCGGTGTTCGTGCCACTCGCCAAGTGGGCGATGCTGATGGCCGGCACCTACCGCTGCATCACCAAGGAAGGCATGCGCCCCATCAAGGAAGCGGTGCACTCCGACCTCGAGGCCTCGCGCTCCGTCTACAACTGGGTGGTCGCGCTGTGCACCTCGCTCGGCGCCGACGTGAAGGACCTGGTGCCGTTCGAGAAGTACGCCGCCGCGGCGAACGGGCTCGCCAGCCCCTCCTCCGCCGCGCGCGCGCTTTTCGGCGGCGCGCTCAACATCGAGCGCGTCGATCGCCTCGTGCAGGCGGTCGCGGCGCAGAAGGGCCAGAAGAACGCGGCGATCGACGAGGTGGTGAAGCTCGTCGACGCCAAGCTCGAGTCCAACCGCCGCGAAGCCGCGGCGAAGAAAGCCGCAGCCTAGAGAAATCTCGCCGGGGAATAAGGCGCCGGGTCCACGAACGGCGCCTCCCCGGTCATCATCTCCGCGACGAGCCGCCCGGTCACCGCGCCGAGCGTGAGGCCGTGGTGCGCATGCCCGAAGGCGAAGAAGAGGCGATCGCCGTGCGCCGGCGCCGGCCCTATGACGGGCAGCATGTCCGGCGTGCACGGGCGCGCGCCCATCCACGGCTCGTTGTCCAGCCGCTCGGCGAGCGGGAAGAGGTCGCGCGCGATGGGCTCGGCGCGGCCCAGCTGCACCGGCGTGCGGATCGCGTCGCGCAGCGCGAACTCCGCGCCGGTCGTGAGCCGGATGCCGCGGCTCATGGGCGCAAGGAAGTATCCGCGCTCGGTGTCGAGCAGCGGATGGTTGAGCTTCGCCTCGCCGGCCGCCCGGTAGTGCATGTGGTAGCCCCGCTTCACCTGCAGCGGCAGCTCGTAGCCGAGCGCGCGCGTCAGCACGTCGGCCCAGGGTCCGAGCGCGACCACCGCTTTTCCGGCTTCCAGTACGCCTTCCGCGGTCCTTACCTGCCAGGAAGACTTTTCCTGCGAAAGCGTCATCGCGTTGCCCTGCAGGAACACGCCGCCCAGGACGCGGAAGCGCTCCAGGTAGGCGAGCGCGAGGCCCTGCGGATCGATCGTCGCCACCGGCTGCGTCCAATGGATGGCGCCAACGAGAACGGGCGTTAGATGGGGTTCTTTTTCCTGGAGCTCTTTACTCCCCAGGAAAGAAGATTCAACGCCGAATTCGCCCCGCCACCGTTCCGCCTCGGCAAAGCGCTTGTCGCGCTCGCGCTCGGTGCGAAAGCCCTTCAGCCAACCGGTGCGGCGAAGCAGCGTCCCGGCGCCCGCTTCTCGCGCGAGCGACTCGTGCTCGGCGACGCAATGCTCGATGAGCTTCGAGTACTTGCGGGCCACTTCCGCGTGGCGCGCCGGGCGAGAATACTTCCAATAGCGCCACAGGAAAGGGGTGAGCCGCGGCAGCGCCGAAGGGTGATAGTGGGCGTCGATCGTGCGATTGAGCGCATAGCGGAAGAGCGCGCCGTAGTCGTGCGGAAAGCCGTAGGGATACACGCCTTCGCGCTGGATGAGCCCGGCGTTTCCGAAGGAGGTTTCCTCCGCGGCGCCGCGCCGGTCGACGAGCACGACCGAGCGGCCGCGCTTCTGCAGGTGCAACGCCACGCAGATGCCGACGATCCCCGCGCCCAGAACGACGACATCCGCTCGCACGCCGTCATTTTATCCGCCGTAGAATCCGGCGCTATCGCACAGGAGGCGCCATGGGAACGATGACCAGCTACAAGCGGCCCGACGGAAAGAGCGTGAACGGCTACCTCGCCGAGCCCGCCGGCGGCAAGAACGCCCCCGGGCTCGTCGTCATCCAGGAATGGTGGGGGCTCAACGACCAGATCAAGGGGGTTGCGGACAAGCTCGCCGCCGCCGGCTATCGCGCGCTCGTGCCCGACCTCTATCGCGGCAAGCAGGCGCTGGATGCGAACGAGGCGAACCACCTCATGACCAACCTCGATTTCGGCGACGCCGCGGGCCAGGACGTGCGCGGCGCGGCCCAGCACCTGAAGGTCACCGGGAGCCGCAAGGTGGGCGTCACCGGCTTCTGCATGGGCGGCGCGCTCACTGTCCTTGCGGCGTGCAACGTGCCCGAAGCGGACGCCGAGGTGATCTGGTACGGCTACCCGCCGCTCGAGTACGTGGACGCCTCGAAGGTGAAGACGCCGATCCTCGGCCACTGGGCGCTGCACGACCAGGCGTTCGCCATCTCCGGCGTCGACGCGCTGGAGAAGAAGCTCCGCGCGGCGAACGTGAAGCTCGAGTTCCACCGCTACGACGCGAAGCACGCCTTCGCCAACGAGACCGCCGACTCCAAGGGCCTGGCGATGCTGAAGTACGACGCGAAGAACGCCGAGCTCGCGTGGAGCCGGACGATGGACTTCCTGAAGAAGAACCTCGGCTAGCGACTCAGCTCGCCGCTCAGTCCGCGGGCTTCCAGCGCGGATACACGCGCCGGACGTTCCCCTCGAAGATGGCTTTCTTCTGCGGGGCGGAAAGAGCGCCGTTCGCGTCGATGTAGCGCTTCGTGTCGTCGAAGTACTGGCCCGTCTCCGGGTCGATGCCGCGCACGGCGCCGACCATCTCCGAGGCGAAGAGGATGTTCTCCACCGGGATGACCTTCAGCAGCAGGTCGATGCCCGGCTGGTGATAGACGCAGGTGTCGAAGAAGACATTCTTCAGCAGGTGCTCCTTGAGCGGCGGGCGCTTCATGTCCTGCGCGAGGCCGCGGTAGCGCCCCCAGTGGTAGGGGACGGCCCCGCCCCCGTGCGGGATCACGAGCCTCAGCGTCGGGAAGTCCTTGAAGAGGTCGCCCTGGATGAGCTGCATGAACGCCGTGGTGTCCGCGTTGATGTAGTGCGCGCCGGTGAAGTGGAACGCCGGGTTGCAGCTCGAGCTCACGTGCACCATGGCCGGGACATCGAGCTCCACCATCTTCTCGTAGAGCGGATACCACCAGCGGTCCGTGAGGGGCTTCTCCTTCCAGTAGCCGCCGGAGGGGTCGGGGTTCAGGTTGCAGCCGATGAAGCCCATTTCCTTGACACAGCGCTCGAGCTCGGCGATGCAGGTTTCCGGCGCGACGCCCGGCGACTGGGGCAGCTGGCACACCGGCGCGAAGTTCTTCGGGTACAGGCTGCAAGCGCGCTGGATCAGGTCGTTTTGCACGCGGGACCATTGCGCGCTGATGCCGGCGTTGCCGACGTGGTGCTCCATGGAGCCGGCGCGCGGAGAAAAGAACGTGACGTCGCTTCCCCGTTGCCTTTGCAGCTTCAATTGGTTCGCTTCGAGGCTGTCGCGGATCTCGTCGTCGGAGATCTTCGGCCCTTTCGGGTCCGGCTTCTTGTTTCCTACTTGATCCTTGCGCCAATCCCATAGCGCCTGCGGCGCCGTGGTGTAGTGGCCATGGCAGTCGACGATCATTCGAAAAGCTCCTCCACCGTGAAGCGGCGCGGGATCATCCCCTGCCGGTGCACGCAATCGATGGCGACCTCGAGGTTGCGGCGGTTCTCCTCCAGGCCGAAGGGGTTCATTTCCGGATTTCCGGCCGCCGCGCGGCTTTCCTTCAGCAAGGCGAAGATCTCGTCGGAGAGCGAAGAGGCCATCTCGCTCCGCACGACCACCATGTGGTTGACCTGGATGGCCGCGTGCTTCTCGCGCCAGGCGTTCGCCGCGGCCTGGGGATCGGCGTAAACCGGCACGATGCGCTCGTCCGTCGGAATGTCGCCGGCGATGACCGCATCGAGCTCACCGGCCAGCAGCATGGCGATCATGTCCTTTCCCGCCGGCGCGCGCTCCACGTTCGGCGGATCGCGGAATTCCGCCACGTGCGGCTCCTCGAAGGTCACCCAGCGGATGGACGACAGGTCGACACCTTCTTCCATGAGCATTCCGCGCACCCAGGCTGCGGTGGTGACCGAGTAGGAGCGCTGGCCGATACGCTTTCTTTGCATATCCTTTGGTTTGTATTTCGTTTCCGCGAGGCAAACCAGATAGGGGTGCTGGAAGCGCGCCGTCATGACGGCCGGCAGGAGGCGATACGGCTTGCCGTGCGCCTTCGCCAGAAGGTAGGTGACGAGCGCGAGCTCCGCCACGTCGAACTCGAGATCGCGCACGACGCGCTTGAACGCGTGCTGCGGCAGGGCGACCTTCGCGAAATCCAATGACAGCCCAGGGGACGACACTGCGCCGCTCTTCAGCGCCCGCGTGACCGGGTAGTCGCCGAACAGCGCCTTCAGCGCCGTCATTTGCGCGCGAGCGTCGGGTCCTGCAGGACGGCGCTCTGCCCCGGAACGGGGTGCGCCAGAGCCTCCTCGAGCGAGTGCGCCTCGCGCCACTCCTCGCGCGGCCGCACCTTGCCGTCCTCGCCCACGCGGTCGAGGCCCCAGTAGATCTCCAGGTGATGGCCGTCGGGGTCGAGGAACTCGACCGCGATCTGCACGCCGGCGCGTCGCCGTCCCTCGAAGACGACCGGCACCTTGTGCTCGCGCAGGCGGTTGCGCGCGCGGAACACCTCGTCGAGCGTCGCCACCTCGAAGGCCATGTGGTGCATCTCGCGCTTTTCCGCCTGGCCCTTCATCCCGCCGACGAGCGCGATGCCGTGATGGTCGGGGCTGAAGCGAAGGAACACCATGCCGCCCGGCATCATGTCCTCTCCGTACACGTCCGAGACCTGGAAGCCGAGCACGTCGCGATAGAACGCGACTGAGCGCTGCAGGTCGCGCGAGCGCAGGACCACGTGGCCGATCTTGCGCAGCTGGAAGCCTGTCGCCATGATGTCGGCCATTCTATTGGATCCCTGGGAGGGACGATGAGGTGGATCGCTTCGGCGGCAGCCGCTTTGGCCGCTGCACTGGCCGCGACGACGGCGCTGGCTCAGCAGGCCAAGGTCGAGTTGCTGTGGCTCGGGCAGTCGGCCTTCAAGATCATCACGCCGGGCGGCAAGGTGATCGTCACCGACCCGTGGCTCCTGAAGAACCCGCTCACGCCGGCGCAATACAAGGACCTCGGCGCGCTGGGCAAGGTCGACGTCCTCCTCGTCACGCACGGGCACGGCGACCACATCGCCGACGCGCCCGCCCTCGCGAAGCTGAACAACATCCCGATGTGGGGCCCGGGCGACCTCAATATGGCACTCACGACGCTCGGGGTCCTGCCGCCGCAGCAGCTGCCGCGCTTCAACAAGAGCGGCACGATCACGCCCGCGCCGGGCATCAAGGTGACCGCCACCCACGCCGAGCACTCGTCCGTCTACGTGTGGCACAACCCCGCCACCAACAAGGACGAGACGCACCCCGGCGGCGAGCCGGTCGGCTACCTGGTCGAGCTGGAGAACGGCTTCCGCATCTGGCACATGGGCGATACCGGCCTCTTCGGAGACATGAGGCTAGTGGCGGAGTACTACAAGCCGGACCTCGTGCTCGTGCCAATCGGAGGGCACTTCACGATGGATCCGAAGGATGCCGCCTTTGCGCTGCGCGAGCTCATCAAGCCGAAGTACGCCATTCCCATGCACTACGGCGCCAACCCGCTCGGCAAAGGCACGCCAGCCGAGCTCGTTCAGGCGCTCGGCGGCGCCGCGACCAAGGTGATCGTACTGAAGCCCGGCGAAAAGGCCGAGTTTTAGCGGGACGCGGGGGCTAGCCCCAGACCTCTCGCGCGACTTCCACCACGCGCTCGAGCTTGCGCCACTGCTCGTCCTGCGCCAGCTTGTTGCCGTGGTGCGTGCTCGAGAAGCCGCACTGCGGCGAAAGGCACAGGTCCTCGAGCGGGACATACTTCGCCGCCTCGGCGATGCGACGCTTGAGGAAGTCCTTGTCCTCGAGCTCGGCGGCCTTGGTGGTGACCAGGCCAAGGACGACCTTCTTTCGCTTGGGCAGGAAGCGCAGCGGCTCGAAGCCGCCGGCGCGCGCCGAGTCGAACTCCATGAAAAACGCGTCTACTCCCGCCGAGAACATCGCCTCGGCGACCGACTCGTAGCCGCCTTCGGCCACCCATGCGCTCTTGAAGTTGCCGCGGCAGGTATGCATCGTGACCGTCATGCCCGCCGGCCTGCCCTTCAGCGCCTCCGTGATCGTCCTGGCATAGCGCGCGGGCAGCGCGGCAGGATCGTCGCCGTTCTTGCGGCAGGCCTCGCGCATTTTCGGGTCGCACAAATAGGCAAAGGCAGTGTCGTCTAACTGCAGGTAGGTGCAGCCCGCCTTCGCGAAAGCCGCCAGCGCGTCGCGGTACGCTTGCGCAGAATCCGCCCAGAACTCCTCAAGGTCGGGATAGGCCTGCTTCGAGATCCCGGCGCGTCCCGGCCGCATGTGAAGCATCGACGGAGACGGGATGGTCTGCTTTGCGGTTCTTGCCGTTTTCGATTTCAAGAACTTGAAATCGTCCACCATGACAGGGCGGCGGTAGGAGACCTTGCCGGTGACGATCGGGATGGGCGGCTGCTCTTCCGTGCCGCCGAAGCGCGGGCCGCTCATCTCCTTGATCTGCACGCCCTCGAGCTGGGCGAGGAAGTCGAGGT
>JBLNDP010000106.1:0-2721 GCA_050261755.1 Clostridia bacterium | reverse complement strand
CGCAGCCGCCGGGCGCCCCCCGCTGCCGAGGCGCTGACCATGCCGGTTGTCCTGTCTTACGTCCAGCATCTGCTAGGCATCGGTCACCTGATGCGCGCTCGTCTCGTGGCCGAGGCGGTGGCCGGGGCCGGCTTCGACGTTCACCTGGTGAGCGGCGGTCGTCCGGTCGGCGGTCCACCTCCGAGCGGGGTGCGCACGGTCCAGCTGCCGCCCGTCCACGCCACGGGACCGGGGATGAAGCCACTGCGCGCTCCGGATGGCCAGCCCATCGACGACGCGTATCGCAGGCGTCGTTGCGAGCTGCTCCTCGCCGAGTTCGAGTCTGTCGCTCCGGACGTCGTCATCTTCGAGACCTTCCCGTTTGGCCGCCGCGCGCTGCACTTCGAGCTCCTGCCGCTGCTCGAGCGCATCGCGATGGCGCGTCCGCGTCCGCTGGTCGTGGCCTCGGTGCGGGACATCCTCCAGCAGCGCAGCAATGCGGAACGGCTTCGCGAGATGCTGGAGCTCGCCCGGGCCTCGTTCGATGCGGTGCTCGTTCACGGCGACCCGCGGTTTGCTCGTTTCGAGGAAACCTTTCCGCTCGCTGCCGAGCTCGGCCTGCCGGTGCACTACACCGGCTTCGTGGCTGCGCCCGGGGCGCCGCGGCTACCAGGGCAGCTCGATGCGCGCAGCGAGATCGTGGTCTCTGCCGGCGGCGGGACGGTGGGCATGCGGCTGCTTCAGGCGGCGCTGGCCGCCCAGAAACGCTCGCGATACCGCGCCCAGCCGTGGCGCGTGCTGGCGGGGACCAATGTCGCGGAAACAGAGGTGCGGCAGCTCGCCCGCACTGCGGAGTCCAACGTTGTCGTCGAACGCTCGCGCACCGACTTTCCGGCGCTGCTGAACCGCGCGCTGGTCTCGGTCTCGCAAGCGGGCTACAACACCGTGCTCGACGTCTTGCGCAGCGGCGCGCGGCCGGTGCTCGTGCCTTACGCCGAAGCCGGTGAAACGGAGCAGCGGGCGCGGGCAAGCCGCTTGCGCGAGCTGGATCTCGCCGTGGTCGTGGACGGGGCGGAAGACCTCCCGGCTGCGCTCGCCGCCGCGATCGACGCAGCCGGATCGCGGGAGCGCTGGGGGCCGTGGGATCTCGACTGCGACGGGGCGGCGCGCTCTGCGGCCCTGATCAAGGACATGCTGCAGCGCGGAGGCGGCCGTCGCGCCGCGGCTTCGCGGTGAGCGCATGGCGCAGGCTTGACGAGGAGCTCGATGCCTGGCGCGCCGCAGGTCGGTGCGCCACGCTCTGGTGCCGCGACGACGACGCCTGCGGGGACTCCCCGGCGCTGCGACGGCTGCTCGAGATCGCGCGCGCTGCCGGCGCGCCGGTCGCGCTCGCGGTCATCCCGGCGGCGATGCGGAGAGATCTGGTCGAGGCCGTGGCGCCCTCGGGCATCGCTACGGTCCTCCAGCACGGCTACGCGCATCGCAATCACGCGCCGCCACAGTCGCGCAAATGGGAGCTCGGCGCACATCGCCCGGTGCGCGCGACCCTCGGGGAGCTGGAGCGCGGTCTGAGCGCGCTCCGACTGAGCTTCGGCGAGCAGTTCCTGCCAATGCTCGTCCCGCCTTGGAACCGTATCGACGACGGCGTGGTCGGGGGCCTGGCCGAGTCCGGGTTCCGCGGGCTCTCCTGCCTGGGCCCGCGTGCCGCGGCGCGTCCGGCGGCCGGCATCGCACAATGCAACGTACACGTGGATCTCATCGCCTGGCGGCGCGAGCGCGCGTTCGTCGGCGTCGAGGCCGCGCTCGAGCGCCTGTTGGACCACTTGCGGGCGCGGCGCGAGGGGCGCGTGGACGCATCGGAACCGAGCGGGATTCTCACGCATCACCTCGACATGAGCGCCGCCGGGTGGCAGTTCCTGGCCGACCTCATGGCCCGCACCAAAGAGCGCGGCGCCGCATGGCTCGATGCGCGCGCTGCGTTCGGTTGATGCGCTCGCCACGCGCGTAGTATTCTGCTGGAGCAGGAGGCCACGGAGGCGCCGGATGGATGTGTTCCAGGAAGCGGAACTGCTGCGCCGGGTACCTTTCTTCGGCGGACTCGATTCCGCGAAGTTGAAGCTTCTCGCGTTCACCAGCCGCGCCCTGAAGTTTGCGCCTGGGCAGGATCTCATGCGCAAGGGCGACTCGGCCGACAGCGCCTACGTCGTGCTCGAGGGCGAGGTCGAGATCGTCGGCGAGACGAGCAGCGGGGAATTCATCGTCGCCGTGGCGGGGCGCGACAGCCTGCAGGGCGAGATGGGCATTATCCAGAACGCGCCGCGGAGCCTCACCGTGCGCGCCAAGACAGCGGTGCGCGCGCTGCGGATCTCGAGCGAGGTGTTTCTCGGGCTGATTCTGGAAAATCCGAAGTGCGCGCTCGACGTCATGCGCCAGCTGAGCGCCCGCCTTGCCGCCTCGAGCGCACGCTTGTCCGCTGCGCAGGACGAGCTGCAAACGCTCCGCGCGCAACTGAAGGAAGCGCAAACCTCCCGAAGCTAAGACGCGCCGATTCGCTGGCCGTCGACGAGCGCGACGTTGCACGTCACGACCGAGACTCGCCCGTACTGATCGACGGCAAAGCGGTGAAGCGCGTCGCGCTGCAGGCGGACGGGCGCCTTGCCGATCATGTTCCAGCCGGTGGCGGCCGCGAGGATGGCGCGCAACACGCCCAGGTGTGTCACGGCAACGACGGGGCGCGGGCTT
>JBLNDP010000105.1:0-9798 GCA_050261755.1 Clostridia bacterium | reverse complement strand
GGCGCTCGGGCACCTGAACGCCAACCCCGACGTGGACGGGGGCGTGCGCACCGAGCCGCTCGTGCTGCAGTACTTCGACCAGTACTACCCGTCGTTCTCGATGATGATCGCGGCGAAGAGCCTCAACCTCACGCCGGCGGACATCAAGGTGCGGCTGGGCGAGGGCGTGACGCTCGGGCGGCTGAAGATCAGCACCGATCCGGCGCTGCAGATGTACACCTACTTCTACAAGGACCGGGACGGGCGCTCCGCCTTCCACGTCGACTCGTTCTACGACGTGCTCTCGGGGAAGATTCCGGCGACGAAATATGCCGACAAGATCGTGCTGATCGGCGCCACCGCCGCAGGCGTCGGCACCGCGGCGGTCACGCCCGTGTCGCCCGCGATGCCGCCGGTCCTCACCCTGGCGCACTCCGTTTCCTCGATCCTGCAGGAGCACTTCTTCGTCGCTCCCGCGTGGGGATGGATCGCCGAGAAGGTCGTGTTCCTGCTGATCGCGGCCTACCTCGTGGCGCTGCTGCCGCGCTTCAAGGCGGGCCTCGCGCTCGCCGTGTCCGGCGGCATCCTCGTCGCGCTCCTCGCGACGCATTTCGTCCTCATGACCTCGAGCGGCCTGTGGCTCCAGCTCATGGTCCCGGCGACGCTCCTCCTCGTCGGCCATGCCGCCCTGGTCTCCAAGCGCTTCATCGCCACGGAGCGCGGCAAGCAGAAGTCCGACGAGAGCTCCGCCGAGTCCAACCGCATGCTCGGCCTCGCCTACCAGGGCCAGGGACAGCTCGACATGGCGTGGGACAAGTTCCGCCAGGTGCCGCTCTCCGAGGCGCTGATGGAGAACCTGTACAACCTCGCCCAGGACTTCGAGAGGAAGCGCCAGTTCAACAAGGCCGAGTCCATCTTCAAGCACATGGCCGAGTTCAACCCGAAGTTCAAGGACATCGCGCAGCGCCTGGCGCGCGCGAAGAACCTGTCCGAGACGGTGATCCTCGGCGGCGCGGGTGCCAGCGGCAAGACGAACGCCAGCATCCTCGGCACCGACGGCGCGGTGGAGAAGCCGATGCTCGGCCGCTACCAGGTCGAGAAGGAGCTCGGCAAGGGCGCGATGGGCGTGGTCTACCTCGGCAAGGACCCGAAGATCGGCCGCATGGTGGCGATCAAGACCATGGCGCTCTCGCAGGAGTTCGAGGCGGAGGAGCTCGCGGAGGTGAAGGATCGGTTCTTCCGCGAGGCCGAGACGGCCGGGCGGCTTTCGCATCCGAACATCGTGACGATCTACGACACCGGCGAAGAGCACGACCTGTGCTACATCGCGATGGAGCTGCTGAAGGGCGGCGACCTCGCGCCCTACGTGAAGCCGGGCAACCTGCTGCCGATGGACAAGGTGGTGTCGATCATCGCGCGCTCGGCCGAGGCGCTCGGGTACGCGCACCGGCAGGGCGTCGTGCACCGCGACATCAAGCCGGCGAACATGATGTACCACCCCGAGTCGGACACGCTGAAGCTCGCCGACTTCGGCATCGCCCGGCTGACCGACAGCTCCAAGACGAAGACCGGCATGGTGCTCGGCACGCCGTCCTACATGTCGCCCGAGCAGCTCGCGGGCAAGAAGATCGAGGGGCGCTCCGACCTCTTCTCGCTCGCCGTGAGCCTGTACCAGCTGCTCTGCGGCAAGCTGCCCTTCGAGGGCGAGTCGATGGCGCAGCTCATGTTCAAGATCGCGAACGAGCCGCCGACGCCCATCACGAGCGTGAACCCCGCGGTGCCGGAGGGCCTCGCGGCTTTCCTCGATCGCGCGATGGCGAAGGACCCGGACCAGCGCTTCCAGACCGGCGAGGAGTTCGCCGGCGCGCTGCGCGCCGCGTTCGCCGGCGGCGCGGAGGCCGCCGCCCCGCAGGCGGGCGGCGCCGTGGACATCCAGCTGTGAAGAAGGAACGCTAAGAAGAAATGGATCTCAGCCAGATACTGGAAGTCGCGAGCGCCACCGATCCCGGCATGGTCCGCTCGCACAACGAGGACTCCGTCGCGGCCGACGCGGCGAACGGGCTCGTCGTGCTCGCCGATGGCATGGGCGGCTACAACGCGGGCGAGGTGGCGAGCGGCATGGCCACGACGGTGAACGTCACCGAGATGCAGCAGGTGCTCGGCAAGGTGCAGCCCTACCAGGTGGACGAAAAGACAAAGCAGCCGGTGGCCGCGCGCCTCGTGCGCGAGCAGATCCTCAAGGCCAATACCTCGATCTACCAGGCGGCGCAGAGCCAGCCGCAGTACGCCGGCATGGGCACCACGCTGGTCACCTGCCTCTTCTACGACAACAAGGTGCTCGTGGCGCACCTCGGCGATTCGCGCCTGTACGTCTGCCGCGACGGCAAGTTCAGCCAGGTGACGCGCGACCACTCGCTCTTGCAGGAGCAGATCGACTCGGGGCTCATCACGCCCGAGCAGGCGAAGCACGCGCAGCACAAGAACCTCGTCACCAAGGCGCTCGGCATCGATCCGAGCGTCGAGCCCGAGATCCACGAGTACCCGACGCGCCCGGGCGACATCTACCTGCTGTGCTCCGACGGCCTGTGCGACATGGTGACCGACGAGGACATCGGCATGGCGGTGCAGACGCTCGGCGCCAACCTGAAGCTGTGCGCCGAGCAGCTCGTGCAGATGGCCAACGACAACGGGGGCCGGGACAACGTTTCAGTTATACTCGTGCGCGTCCTGAAGGGGTATCCGGGGCCGCGCGGCGTCGTGTCGAAGGTGTTTGCGTGGTTAAAATAACTACCCTCAGGGGTCAGCTATGGCGAAACTGATACTCAGCATGGACGGGCTCGTTCTCAAGGAGATCCCCTTGACGAAAGAGCGCACGACCATCGGCCGCAAGCCCCACAACGACATCCAGATCGACAACCTCGCCGTCTCGGGCGAGCACGCCGTCATCGTCACGATCCTGAACGACTCGTTCCTGGAGGACCTCGGCAGCACGAATGGCACGGTGGTCAACGGCGGCCCGATCAAGAAGCACTTCCTGCAGAACAACGACGTCATCGAACTCGGCAAGTACAAGCTGAAGTTCGTGGGCGAGGCGGCGCCTGCCGCCGGCGCCGAAAAGGCGGACTTCGAGAAGACGATGGTGCTGCGCCCCTCGGCCATGAAGGCTGCCGCCGAGCAGGCGCGTGCGATGGCCGCCGCGGCCGGCGGCGGAGCCGCCGGCGCGCAGGCCGCGGCCGTCGCGCAACGTGCTGCCGCCGTGCAGGCGGCAGGGAGCGCCGCGCAAGCCGCAGGCGTGGCTGACAAGGATGCAAAGTCGGCCCCCGCCGCGCCGAAACCCGCCGCGGCTCCGGCCGCCGCGCCCGCCGCCGCAGCGCCTGCGGCCGCCCCCGCGCCCGCTGCCGCCCCGGCTGCGCCGCGACCGGCGCAGCCCCTCGGCGCCATCCAGCTGCTCTCCGGCGGCAATGCCGGCAAGGAGCTCGAGCTCACCAAGCCGCTGACGACGCTCGGCAAGCCCGGCGTGCAGGTCGCCGTGCTGACGCGCCGCCCGCAGGGCTACTTCATCACGCATGTCGAAGGGGCGAACCGCCCGCAGGTGAACGGCCAGCAGATCGGGCCGGCGCCGCACGCGCTCAAGGACCACGACGTCATCGAGCTCGCGGGCGTGAAGATGGAATTCTTCCTGAAAGGATGACTGCGGGGCTTCCCAAGCCTTTTCGCAGGCACGCCTCCTCCGGGGCAGCATGAAGCAGCACATCGTCCGGATCGCGATCGGCATCGCGATCACGCTTTTCTTCATCGGACACGCCGCCCGGATCTACCAGGTCGGCTTCATCACCCAGCTCGACAACATCATCTACGACACGCGGCTGAAGGTGACCATGCCGCGCGGGGTCGACAACCGCATCGTCATCCTCGACATCGACGAGAAGAGCCTGGGCGAGATCGGCCGCTGGCCCTGGAGCCGCAAGGTGATGGCCGATCTCATCAACAAGCTGTTCGACAAGTACGGCATCGGCCTGCTCGGCTTCGACGTGATCTGGGCCGAGCCCGACCGCAGCTCCGGCATCGACGTGCTCGACAGCCTGGCGCAGCACGACCTGAAGGAAGTCGGCGCGTTCCAGCAGGCCTACAAGCAGGTGCGGCCGCAGCTCGACTACGACGAGCTCTTCGCCGAGGCCATCAAGGGTCGGCCGGTCGTCTTGGGCTACTACTTCAACAGCGAGGCGAACGCGGTGAAGGCCAACGCCATCCCGCAGCCGGTGCTGCCGAAGGGCACGTTCGCCGGCAAGAACATCTCCTTCTTCGAGTGGAAGGGCTACACCGGCAACCTGCCCGTCTACGTGAAGAATGCCGCGGCGGCCGGGCACTTCAACCCGCTCATCGACTTCGACGGCGTCGCGCGCCGCGTGCCCATGATCCTGGAGTGGGACGGCGCCTACTACGAGTCCCTATCGCTCGCGATGGTGCGTACGCTTTTCGCGCTGGAATCCGGCAAGTTCCCGAACGTCGAGCCGGGTTATCCGCAGGGCGGCACGTTCAGCCGCAGCTATGGCGGCCTGGAGTGGCTGAAGGTCGGTCCGCTCACCATCCCCGTGGACGAGACGGCGAGCGCGCTTATCCCGTATCGCGGCAACAAGGGCAGCTACCCTTACATCCCGCTCGCGGACGTGATCAAGGATCGGGTGGACCCGGCCAAGCTGAAGGGCCGCATCGCCATTATTGGCGCCTCCGCGCCGGGCCTCTTCGACCTTCGCTCGACGCCGGTGGACAACGTCTATCCGGGGGTCGAGATCCATGCCAACCTGATCGCCGGCATGCTCGACCGCACGGTCAAGCAGAAGCCGCCCTTCATGCTGGGGGCCGAGGTCACGCTGCTCGTTGTCGGCGGCGTGGTGCTGTCCCTCATCATTCCCATGCTTTCAGCGCTGTGGGCGACCGTCGCGGCGCTGATCGGCCTGGTGCTCGTCGTGGCCCTGAACCTTGGCGTGTGGGCGAAGGGCGACATGGTCCTGCCGCTCGCCACGTCGGTGCTGATGACCGGCGCGATCTACGTCATGAACATGGCCTACGGCTACTTCGTCGAGTCGCGCTCCAAGCGCCAGTTCACCGAGCTCTTCGGCCAGTACGTGCCGCCCGAGCTGGTGGACAAGATGGCGGAGGACCCGCAGAAGTACAACATGGAGCCCAAGGGGGCGGAGCTCACCATCCTCTTCTCCGACGTGCGCGGCTTCACGAGCATCTCCGAGGCACTGAAGCCGGAGGAGCTGCGCGAGTACATCAACGAGTACCTGACCGACATGTCGAACATCATCCGCGTGAAGTACCGCGGCACGCTCGACAAGTACATCGGCGACGCGATCATGGCCTTCTGGGGCGCTCCGGTCGACGACCCGCAGCACGCGCGCAACGGCGTGCTCGCCGGGATCGAGATGCAGCGCGAGTGCGAGGTGCTCAATGCCAAGTTCGCGGCGCGCGGCTGGCCGACGCTCAAGATCGGCGTGGGCCTGAACTCGGGCCCGGTGCGCGTGGGCGACATGGGATCGCAGGTGCGCCGAGCGTATACCGCCATGGGCGATGCGGTGAACGTGGCCTCGCGCCTCGAGGGCCGCACGAAGGGCTACGGCGTCGGCATCCTGGTCGGCGAGAACACCCGCAACGAGGTGAAGGACGTCCTCTTCCGAGAGGTCGACAAGATCAAGGTGAAGGGGAAGGACGAGGCGGTGACCATCTACGAGCCGCTCGGGCTCGAGTCCGAGGTCGATCGCAAGGTGCACGAGGAGCTCAAGCTCTGGGGGCAGGCGCTGCGCCTGTACCGCGCGCAGCAGTGGGACCAGGCGGAAGTCGCGCTCCTCAACCTGCAGCGCATGAACCCGGCCT
The DNA here is from genome assembly GCA_050261755.1 of Clostridia bacterium. GTDB lineage: Bacteria > Pseudomonadota > Gammaproteobacteria > Burkholderiales > SG8-39 > SCGC-AG-212-J23. The sequence continues at coordinate 3,942 of JBLNDP010000105.1, read as the reverse complement.
GCGGCCTCTACGCCGTCTACATGGAGAAGATCGCCGAATGGCGTCGTGATCCGCCGCCGGCGAACTGGGACGGCGTCACCAAGTTCGACGAAAAATAGGACCGGGCCATGAAGCTGCGCGTGCTCGGCTGTTCGGGCGGCATCGGGGGGCGTCACCTCCGAACCACGTCATTCCTGCTCGACAGCGACATCCTGATCGACGCCGGCACGGGCGTAGGCGACCTCACGCTCGCCGAGCTCTCGCAGATCGACCATATCTTCATCACGCATTCCCACCTCGACCACGTCGCGTCGATTCCGTTCCTCGTCGACACGGTGGGCGGCATGCGCGGCAAGCCGATCGTCGTGCACGCGTCGCGCGCGACCATCGAGATCATGCGCAACCATCTCTTCAACTGGGCGATCTGGCCGGACTTCAGCGAGATCCCGAGCGAGGAGGCGCCCTTCCTGCGCTACGAGGAGCTCGAGCTCGGCGGCGTCTGGCAGGGCGGCGGCCGGACCATCACCCCGATCCCGGCGCGCCATACGGTGCCCGCGGTCGGCTATCACCTGGACAGCGGCACGGCGAGCCTCGTCTTCACCGGCGACACGGGGCCGAACGACGCCCTCTGGAAGGTCGTGAACCGGATCGGCAACCTGAAGTACCTGATCATCGAGACGGCGTTCTCCAACAAGGAGCAGAAGCTCGCCGAGATCTCGCGCCACCTCTGCCCGAACACGCTCGCCGAGGAGCTGCAGAAGCTCGAGCGCAGCGCCGAGGTCTTCATCACGCACATGAAGCCGGGCGAGATCGAGCCGACGATGCTCGAGATCGAGGAGTGCGCCGGCGCGTTCCGCCCGCGCATGCTGCAGAACAACCTGGTGCTCGAGTTCTAGGATGGGCGCCGCGGCGGCCAAGGCAACGCCGGAGCAGCTCGCGACGCTTGCGCCGCTTGCCGGCCTGTCGCCGCAGCGGCTGAACGAGCTCGCGGACGTGGCGGTGGTCGAGCGCGCCATGCGCGGCAGCGACCCGCTGAAGGACCGCGTGGCCGCCGCGCGCTCGGTCTTCCTGCTGCACGGCGAAATGCTGCTCTCGTACGAGGGCGGCGGCACGCTCGTCGTGGTGGGCGGCAGCGAGGAGACGCGCCATGCGCTCAACCGCCAGCCCCGGCCGGTGGCGCGTGCCAAGGCCATCACCGACGTGGACCTGCTCGCCATCGACGACGACGTGCTCGACATCCTGTCCACCTGGGACCAGGTGGGCGCCCAGGGGCAGACGCCGATGGGCGAGGCGCTGCGCAGCGACGCCCGCTTCATCACGGGCGCCTTCTCCCTCAGCAACCTCAAGAGCGGCGCCTTCGCACAGCTTCCGGCCGCGCACATCGAAGAGCTCTTCAAGTGCTTCGAGCGCGTTCCCGCCGCGCGCGGCGATATCGTCATTCGCGAGGGCGACGAAGGCGACTACTACTACGTCATCGAGTCGGGCCGCTTCCAGGTCGAGCGCCTGGTGGGCGGCGCCAAGGTGGTCCTCGCCGAGCTGAAGGCGGGCGACGCGTTCGGCGAGGAGGCGCTCGTTTCCGAGGCGAAGCGCAACGCCACGGTCGTGTCGCTGGGCGACGGCATGCTGCTGCGCCTGCCGCGGCAGGAGTTCAACCGCCTGCTGCGCGAGCCGCTCCTCAAGCGGCTGAACTTCGAGGAGGCAACGGCCCGGGTCGCGGAGGGCGCCCTGTGGCTCGACGTGCGCTATCCGTCGGAGTACCAGTACGACCGGCTGCCGGGCGCGATCAACGTGCCGCTCGCCGAGGTGCGGAACATGTTCGCGGTGCTCGACAAGAACAAGGAATACGTCGCCTATTGCCAGAGCGGCCGCCGCAGCGCCGCCGCCGCCTTCCTCTTCGCCCAGCGCGGCTTCAAGGTGTGGCTGCTCCAAGGCGGCCTGAAGGCGGTGGAAAAGGCCGGCTGAGTGCAAAAAATGCACGCCCGCCCGGCGGAAAATTCGTTGTAGATCAGGGTGTTTAGGGCTAGCATTGAAGGTCTAGCAAGAAGCGCAAAAGGCCGTCCAGCAGCAGTCCAGCCGCAGTTCAGGGGAGGCAGTCGATGAGCGCAGTACTCAGCCCGCAGGCCGGTGCCCAGACCGACGTCGGCGCGCGCCTGGCGTTCCAGAAGCAGCTGCAGAACGTCACCAACAAGATCCACGCGACGAACAACATCGACGAGATCATGCTCGAGGTGAGCGCGGACATCTGCGCGCTCTTCAACGCCGACCGCCTGACCATCTACTCGATGGGCGAGGACAAGCAGTCGATCGTCTCCAAGGTGAAGACCGGCCTCAACTCGTTCAAGGACCTCAAGCTGCCGATCGCCGAGCACTCCATCGCGGGCTACGTTGGCCTGTCGAAGAAGATGATCAACATCAAGGACTGCTACGACGAGGGCGAGCTTCGCTCGATCAACCCGAACCTGCGCTTCCTGCAGGAAGTGGACAAGCGCACGGGGTACCGCACCAAGCAGCAGCTCGTCGCGCCGATCGTCGAGCAGAGCTCGAACGACCTGATCGGCGTGATCCAGATCATCAACAACAAGGCCGGCGTGCCCTTCGGCGCGCTGACCGAAGAGGGCGTCGCCGAGCTCTCCGCGACGCTCGCCATCGCATTCAAGCAGCGCCAGAAGCCGCAGGTCGTCAAGACCAAGTACGACTACCTCATCGCCGACGCGGTGCTCTCCGCCGGCGAGTTCGACCTCGCCTCGCGCCAGGCGCGCAAGAAGGCGATCGACATCGAGCAGGTGCTGACCGACGAGTTCCAGGTGAAGACCGCCTCCATCGGCGCCGCGCTCTCCAAGTTCTTCGGCGTGCCGTACGAGCCGTTCAAGCAGGACCGCGTCAAGCCGATGGACCTGCTGAAGAACCTCAAGCGCGAGTTCGCCGAGGCGAACCAGTGGCTGCCGATCGACGACGCCAAGGAAGGCCTCACGGTGCTTTGCCTCGATCCGGAGCGCATCAAGACCTCGCGCATCGCCTCGAACGTGTTCCCGAAGGCGAAGATCATCTACAAGGTCACGACGCAGAAGGACTTCAAGGAGACGGTCAACCAGTTCTACGGCGGCGACGGCGCTCCCGGCGCGGTCGACTCCGGCGACATCGGCGAGATGCTCGCGGGCCTCGACGAGGAGTCTGCCGTCGACACCGGCGGCGACGGTTCCGCGGCCGACGACGTCTCCGCGGCGGCCGACAACGAGCTCGTCAAGCTCGTCAACAAGGTGATCATCGACGCGTTCAACCAGGGCGCGTCCGACATCCACATCGAGCCCTACCCCGGCAAGGCGAAGACCGAGATCCGCTTCCGCAAGGATGGCTCGCTCGGGCCGTACATCGAGGTGCCGGCGAGCTACCGCAACGCGCTGGCCGCGCGCCTCAAGATCATGTGCGACCTCGACATCTCGGAGAAGCGCAAGCCCCAGGACGGCAAGATCAAGTTCAAGAAGTTCGGCCCGCTCGACATCGAGCTGCGCGTGGCCACCATCCCGACGGCGGGCGGCGTCGAGGACATCGTCATGCGTATCCTCGCCGCCGGCGAGCCCATCCCGCTCGAGAAGATGGGCTTCTCCCCGAGGAACCTGGAGCAGCTGCAGAACGCGGTCTCCAAGCCCTACGGCCTCTTCTTCGTCTGCGGCCCGACCGGCTCCGGCAAGACGACCACGCTGCACTCGGTGCTCAAGTACCTCAACACGCCGGACACCAAGATCTGGACCGCGGAGGACCCGGTCGAGATCACGCAGAAGGGCCTGCGCCAGGTGCAGGTGAACAAGAAGGCGGGCCTCGACTTCGCGGCGGTGATGAAGGCCTTCCTGCGCGCCGACCCGGACATCATCATGGTCGGCGAGATGCGCGACAAGGAGACCACGGGCACGGGCATCGAGGCCTCGCTCACGGGCCACCTCGTGTTCGCCACGCTGCACACGAACT
>JBLNDP010000104.1:0-6347 GCA_050261755.1 Clostridia bacterium | reverse complement strand
CGCGATCGCCCGGAGGCGGCGGACCTGCTGCGCGATCGCACCTTCGCGCGCGCAATGCACTAGCGCGCTTCTAACTCGCGGAATACTCCTCGTAGCCCTTGCGGCGCAGCTCGCAGGCCGGGCAGCGGCCGCAGCCGTGCCCCCAGGGATGTGCCGCGCGCTCGCCGAGGTAGCAGGAGTGGGTCTCGTCTCGCACCAGCGCCACGAGCGCATCGCCGCCGAGCGACTCGGCCAGCCGCCACGTCTCGGCCTTGGTGAGCCACATGAGGGGCGTCTCGACCGTGAAACGGGTATCCATGCCGAGGCCTAGCGTCACCTGCAGCGCCTTCAGCGTGTCGTCGCGGCAGTCCGGATAGCCGGAATAGTCGGTCTCGCACATTCCGCCCACCAAGGTACGGATGCCGCGGCGGTACGCGAGCGCCGCGGCGAGCGTGAAGAAGACGATGTTGCGGCCCGGCACGAAGGTGTTCGGCAGGCCGCCCTTGTCCATCTGGATGCGAATATCGTCGGTGAGCGCCGTGGCGCCGAGCTGGCGCAGCGAGTCGATGGTGACGGAATGGTCATCCCCTAGTTTTTCCTTCCACTTGGGGAATTCATGCTTTAGCGAAGTGAGAAAGCGCCCGCGGCACTGCAGCTCGACGCGGTGGCGCTGCCCGTAGTCGAAGCCGATCGTCTCGACGCGCGCGTAGCGCTCGAGCGCCCAGGCAAGGCAGGTGGCGGAGTCCTGGCCGCCGGAGAAAAGGACGAGCGCTGCGCCGGCGACGCTCAGGTCTTCTTCGCCGTGCTCGCGAACACGCCCGAGAGGTCGACCTCGTCGAGCTTCACCGCGGCCTTGTTGCGCGCCTCGATGATCGCCTTCGCGCGGTCCGTTTCCTTGGACGCCTGCTCGAACGCGTCCGCCATCTTGAAGCACATCGCGGCGAGCACCTTCGGGTCGGGCTTTTTCTCCGCCGCGCTGGAGTAGACGCGCGCGGCGAGGCCGACGAAGAGTTTCTCCGCCAGCGCGGTGTAGGCGGCGAGGGGATCGGCGGCGGCAGCCGGTGCGGCCGCGGGTTTCTCAGGAGTGCTCATGGGATCGGGGTCCGATCGGTTACCCTTGGAAAAAGGGAGGATTCGATGCGTGCAATTCTAACGCTGCTGCTCCTCTGCGCGGTCCCGGCGCTCGCGCAGCCTTATCCGTCGCGGCCCATCAAGCTCGTGGTCGGCTTCGCGCCCGGCGGCGCGGCCGACTTCGTCTCGCGCGCGCTGCAGGACCCGCTCTCGCGCTCCCTCGGCCAGCCGGTGGTGGTGGAGAACCGCCCGGGCGCGGGCTCGAGCATCGCGGCGGAGCTCGTGGCGAAGAGCCCGGCCGACGGCTACACGATCCTCATCGCCAGCCCGTCGAGCATCCTCGTCAACCCGATCATCAGCCCCAAGGAGGGCTTCGAGCCGCGCCGCGACCTCGCGCCGATCAGCCAGGTGAGCGCCTCGCCGCTCGTGCTTGCGGTGAATCCGGGCGTGGGAATCAACAGCGTTCGCGAGCTGATCGACTACGCAAAGAAAAATCCGGGCAAGCTCAACTACGCCACGTCGGGGAACGGCTCCGCGCCGCACCTCGCCGCGGTGCTCTTCACGACGCTCGCGCAGGTGCAGATGACGCACGTGCCCTACAAGGGCGGCGGGCCGGCGGTGCAATCCGTGCTCGCGGGCGACACGCAGGTTTCGTTCGCCACGCCGCCTTCGGTGCTGCCGCTTCTGCAGGCGGGGCGGCTGAAGGCGCTCGCCGTGACGAGCGCGAAGCCGACGCCGCTCGTGCCCGGCGTGCCCGGGATGGCGGACGCGGGGCTTCCCGGCTACGAGATCTCGTTCTGGTACGGCTTCTTCGCGCCGGCCGGAACGCCGGCCGAGGCGATGAAGAAGCTTTTCGCGGCGACGAAGGAAGCGCTGCGCGCGCCGGGCGTCGACAAGACGCTCGCGCGCGAAGGCACGGAGACGGCCGGGTCGAAAACCCCCGAGGACTTCGCGCGCTTCATCGATGGCGAAGCGGGCCTTTGGGCGCGGCTCGTCAAGGAGTCGGGCGCGAAGCCGGGATAGCGAAAAATGACGCAGGTTTGACAAATGCTAAAGCCTGCGCAGCCCCGCGCGTCATAGCGTAGGGGGCATGAGAAATGCCCGCCGCACCGAAGCCGAGATCGAGGAAACGCTGGTCGCGCTCTTCGCCGAGCGTCCGGAGCTTTGCGGCTTCACGATTGCGCTCGACGGCGCGCTCGTAGCCGCCAACGTCGGGCTTTACCCGCCGCCGGCCGCGGACCAGGCGCGCGAAATCTGCGCCGAGATCCGCGCCACGCTCGACGAGGTGATGGAGGCGAGCCCCGCGGCGCGCCAGCTCCTGGCCGGCCGCACCTTCGCCCGCCGCCTGCACTAGCATGGGATACCGCATCGACTTCGCCGAGGGTGCCGGCACGCTGAAGGCCGTCGTGAGCGGGCGCGCTTCGCTGCAGTACGCGCGCCGCATAGCGCACGATATCGCCGAGCAGGCGAAGCGCCAGGCGGCGCGCCACGTGCTCATCGATCTGCGCCGGCTCTCCGATCGCATCGGCTCGCTCGGGCCGCTCGTGCTGCCGGCCGCGCGCGCGGCCGAGGGACGCCGCGTCGCGGTGCTGGACGTGCGGGACAATGACTCGTACTACGCCTTCCCCGAGTACGAGGCGTTCCGGCGCGGCGCGGCCGTGCGCATGTTCTACGATCCTGCCGCGGCGTTGCGCTGGCTGGATGGGCGCTAGGTCCGGCACGCCGGTTTCCGCGCCCAAGTAGCTTTCCGTCGACGTAACAATCCTCGCGTTTTCGTAGCCCGCCCGGAGGCGGGCGGCTTGCGCGCGCTGCAACCTCCCGCGTCTAGCCTTGCTTGCATGAAGGCTCAGGCCAGGACCGAAGCGGGCGAGCGCGAGCAGGACGCCGCTTGGCGCGCCGCGGATGCGGACATCGCTGCCCATGTCGGCTCGCTCTTCGCGCGCTGCCCGGAGCTCAGCGGGTTCTCGGTGCAGGCGAAGGTCTTTGCCGATGCGGCGAACGTGCCGGAAGCCGAGGAGCTCTTCGTGACGGCGATCAGCATCTCGCCGCGGCTTTCCAAGGAGCAGTACGCCACGATCTTCGAGCAGATCTCGGCTTCGCTCATGCAGCTGCTGGGCGAGCGGCCGGAGGCCAAGAGCCTCCTGCGCGGGCGGACTTTTGCCCGTGTTTTCCACTAGTTAGCCCTGCCTTCAGGATTTCCGCTGTAGTCGTTTCAGGTATTCCCCTATAGGCGGTTTCGCTACGCGCCGCTATCGTGGGCGCCATGAAACAACCGCTCGTTGCGCTGTACCCGGACCAGAAGCGCGTCGTCGCGGACGTCGAGGCCAAGATCGACGCGCTCTTCGCGCGCTGCCCGACGCTTTGCGGCTTTTCCGTGCAGGACCGTGCCACCGTGTCGGAAACGCGCCCGGCGCTCGTGCCCGAGAACGCCATCCCCGACGCCGACCTCTACGTCACCGAGATCGGCATGTTTCCGAAGCTCGGCGCCGACCAGTACGCGGACGTGTTCGACGAGATCACCGTCACGCTCTCGAGCCTCGTGAACGAGCAACCCAACGCTTATGACGTGCTGCGCGGCCGCACCTTCGCGCGCACGCTGCAGTAACGAAGAAGAGGGAACCAGGGGGTTCGCCCAGAACAAGAACAGCAAGGGGGTACCACTTCAGCAGGGCGCCGCGAGGCGCCCTTATTTTTTCTAGCGGGTGCGGTACACGACGATCTTGTCGGCGCCGGATTCCGGCGTCCACACCTCGCCCTTGCGGCCGTGGATCTGGCGCACGTTCGCGGACGCGCTCGAGGACTTGAAGGTCTCGAACTTCTCCGTGGCCGGATCGAAGCGCAGCATGACCTGCTGCGTCCACTCCGAAGCCCACACCTTGTCCGTCTCGTCCACGTACACCGCATAGACGCGAGGCGATTCACCCGAGCGGCCGGCGGGCGCCTTCCACTGCTTCCATCGGCCGCTGCCCGGCTCGTAGCGCGCGAGCTGGCCCGCGTTCCACTCCGCGACCCATACGTTCCCCTTGGAGTCCGGCCATACGCGCCGCGCGCCCTGGCCCTTCGTCGGCGGCTCGAGCACCGTCGCCTGGCCGCTTTCGGGATCGATGCGTCCGACGTAGGAGCCGGCGAGCGAGGCGAAGTACACCGTTCCGTCGGGCGTGGCCTGGATGCCGTAGGGGCCGCTGCCGCGCGGCGCGTTGAACACCTTCAGGTCGCCGGTGCGCGGATCGAGCCGGCCGTAGATGCCGCTCTGCCCCGTGAACCAGTAGCGCCCCTTCCCGTCGAATGCTCCCGTGTTGAGGTTCGCGTAGCCTTCGCCGGGCAGCTTCCATGCTTTCACGGCGTGCGTCTTCGCCGCGACGCGCACGATCGCGTTCTGGCCGCCGTCGGTGAGCCAGGCGCTGCCTTCCTTGTCGAGCATCACGCCGTGCGGCGCGGAGCGCGGCCCGAGCGGCACCGTCTCCACCTTGCCGGTCTTGGGATCGAGGATGCCGAGCTGGCCGCCGCGCTGCGCGGAGAAATAGACCGGCCCGCCGGGCGCGGGGTCGGCCCACACGTCGTGCGCGAAGAGATCGCCAGGAATCGGGTACTCCTGCACCGAGACCTCGGCGCGGCACGCCAGGGAAGCCGCCAGCAGCACGCCGAGAAAAAGGAGCTTCGCCATCGCAAACCTCCTCGGAAACAGTCGCTTGCAAGGAACGCCAGTATGCGATGATTCCGGCCCCGGAGGAGGATCGATGTCTCTGCGCCAGAACGCCAGCAACCCGTGAGCGAAGCGAAGGCCGCCGCGGCCGCTCCCATCGACCTCGGGCTTTCGCTCCAGGTCGGCAAGTACGAGATCCAGACGATGCTCGGCAAGGGCGCGACCGGCACCGTCTATCTCGCCAAGGACACGTTCACCGGCAAGATCGTCGCGCTGAAGACGATCGAGCCCGAGGTGTTCCGCGATCCCGAGTTCGGGCAGATGTACCGGGCGCAGTTCCAGAACGAGGCCTCGCTCGCGGGCAAGATCCGCCACCCGCACATCGTCAGCATCTACGACGCGGTGGTGGGCGACGACTCCGGCCACATCGCCATGGAGGTCGTGAGCGGCGGCGACCTGTCGCAATACGCGAAGCCCGACTCGCTCCTGCCCCCCGCGGACGTCCTGCAGATCGCCTTCAAGTGCTGCGGCGCGCTCGACTACGCCTATCGCGACCAGGGCATCGTCCACCGCGACATCAAGCCGGCCAACATCATGGTGACGAAGGACGGCGACGTGAAGATCGCCGACTTCGGCGCCGCCTTCCTGCGCAAGAGCAAGGCGACGCAGACCACCGCGATGGGCTCGCCCTTCTACATGGCGCCCGAGCAGATCGAGGGGAAGGAGCTCACCTTCCACAGCGACATGTATTCGCTCGGCATCGTCCTGTACGAGCTGCTCACCGGCAAGCGGCCTTTCCAGGCCTCGAGCATCGAGGCGCTCGTGCAGCAGATCCTCTTCGAGGAGCCGCCGCCGCCGTCGCGCCTGCGCCCCGGCATCCCGCCCGCCCTTGACACCGTCGTGCTGCGCGCGATGAAGAAGCGGCCGGAGCAGCGCTTCGGCACCTGGGCGCAGTTTTCCGTCGAGCTCTCCAAGGCGGTGGCGCTCGTCCTGCCGCCGGGCTCGATCGCCGACAGCGAGAAGTACCTCGCGCTCTCCAAGGTGGAGATGCTGCAGCTCCTGTCCGACGCGGAGTTCTGGGAGCTCGCCAGCGCAGGCAAGTGGACGCGCGTGCCGAAGGGCCACGCCATCATCAAGGAGGACCTGGCGGGGCACAGCTTCTTCTTCCTCGCGAAGGGCGAGGCGCAGGTGACCAAGAAGGCGAAGCTCCTTAATACCGTCAACGAGGGCGAATGCTTCGGCGAGATGGCGTTCATCCGCGGCGGCGAGGAGCCGCGGCACGCCACGGTCCAGGCCATCACCGACGTGCTCATCGCCGAATTCGACCCCGAGACCATCGAGAAGATGAGCGCGCAGGCGCAGCTGCATCTCACGCGCGCGCTCGTGCGCAACGTGGTGGACCGGCTCGTGCTCGCGAACGAGCGCCTGGCCTCGCCCCGGTAGGGCGCGGCATGAAGGCGGGCAAGGTGGCGATCCTCGAGGCGCGGCTCGGCCGCGAGCTCGCGGACCTCGTGGCGAAGCGCGGCGGCATCCCGGTGCACGCCCCGGCGCTCGCCGAGCTGCCCGACCTCGATCCGGCCGCCATCTCGTCCCTGGTGGATTCGCTGCAGGCCCGGCCGGCTCGGCTCTTCGTCTTCCAGACCGGCGTCGGCAC
>JBLNDP010000103.1:0-5090 GCA_050261755.1 Clostridia bacterium | reverse complement strand
CCGAGGCGTGCGCGCGTGAATACGCCATCGGGTTGAAGGCGCTCTCCACCATGGGAAGCAGGGCGAGCTCGGTCGGCATGCCGCGCTTCTCCAGCTCTTCGACGATGTGGTACAGGTAGAGCCGGCTGCGGTCGAACATGCGCTGCAGGTACTCCGGCCGCGCCGCGTAGTAGGCGACCTTGTCGCGCACGAGCGCGTTGTCGAGCTCGGGGATGGAGAAGCCGCGGCGGATCCGCTCCCACAGGTCCTCGGGCGGCACGGTGCGGTCGATGGTCACCACCGGCGGCGGCTTGTTCAGCTCGCGCTTCTCGCCCTCGAAGGGCGGCAGCTTCGCCGCCTCGAGCGGCTGCACCCGCGCCGCCGGCGCGGGTTGCGACGAGGAGGCGGGCGGCTGCACCGTTGACTCCGCCTGCGCGCCGGGGGCCTGCGTCGGCGCGCTAGCCTCCGGGCCGGACGACGGCGCCGAAGCGCACGCCTGGAGCAGCGCGACGATCGCCAGAAGCAGGACTCGAAGGGCGGTGCTCAAAAGCGGTTCTTCCACTCCCGGATGGCGGCGAACACCTGCGCGGGCGCTGCGGCGCGTGCGCCGCCGCTTGGCTCGCGTGCGCCGAGGTATTTGTTTGCCGATTCAACCACGGCGGGCTCGCGACAGCGCAGGAAAGGGTTGGTTGCCTTCTCCTCGCCGAGCGTGCTAGGTAGCGTCGGCCGCCCCGCGTCGCGCAACTGCCGGATTTTGGATTCCCTCTTTTCCAAAAGCTCATTCTTAGGCTCGACCGCGCGGGCGAAGCCGATGTTGGCGAGCGTGTACTCGTGGCCGCAATACACCTTCGTATCGTCGGGAAGCGCGAGCAGCTTCTCGAGCGATGCGTACATCTGCTCCGGCGTTCCCTCGAACACGCGCCCGCAGCCGCAGGCGAAGAGCGTGTCGCCACAGAAGAGCGACCCTGCCCCATAATAGGCGATGTGCGCGCGCGTATGACCGGGGATGTCGAGCACGGAAAACGAGACGTCCAGCTCGGGAATCTCCACCCGGTCGCCTTCCGAGACGGGACGCGTGAGCGTGGCGATGGGCTCGTCGCGCGGGCCGTACACGGGAACGTCGTAGTGGCGCAGGATCTCCGCGACGCCGCCGACGTGGTCGGCGTGGTGATGCGTGGCGAGGACCGCGCAGAGGGCGAGCTTTTCGGCGCGCAGGAACTCGAGCACCGGCGCCGCCTCGCCGGGATCCACGACCGCGGCGTGCCGGGCGTCCCGCAAGGTCCAGATGTAGTTGTCCTTGAAGGCTTTCACTGGAACGACATCGGGCATGAGCCGGCAGTCCTTCGTGCAAAACGGGGCGCAGAAGTATAACGGCGGCAGGTCGTCGCTCTCGGCGTGGCTGTCCACGCCGCAGGGCGCGTACGTGCTCGGCTGGGAGCTGGCCCAGTTTGACAGCGCCGTTGACGATGTGTTCGGCTTCCGGGCCGTGCAGGTCGGCCTACCGGAGGTCGATTTTCTGCGACAAAACCGCATCCCCTGGCGCTTTTCGCTGGCGCTCGAGCAGGGCGCGGCCGTGGCCGCGGACCCGCTGCAGATGCCGCTCGAGTCGCAGAGCGTCGACCTGGTCGCGCTGCCGCACGTCCTCGAGACGCACCTCAACCCGCACGACGTGCTGCGCGAGGCCGAGCGCGTCCTCATGCCGGAAGGGCAGGTGGTGATCTCGGGCTTCAACCCGCTGTCCCTGTGGCGCGCGCGGCCGCCGGTCGAGGGGAAGTTAATCGGCCTGTTCCGCCTGCGCGACTGGCTGCGCGTGCTCGGCTTCGAGCTGAACGGTGGCATGTTCGGCTGCTACGCGCCGCCGTTCCGCGATCCGCTCTGGCTGCAGCGGTTCGGCTTCATGGAGAAGGCGGGGGCGCGCTGGTGGCCCATCGCCGGCGGCGTGTACGTCGTGCGCGCGGTGAAGCGGGTGCACGGCATGCGGGTCGTCACCCCGGCCTGGCGGCAGGAGCGCGCGCGGCGCCGGGCGCTCGCCGCCATCCCGCAGCGCTCGCACAAGCGATATGAGTGAAATCGAGATCTTCACCGACGGCGCCTGCAAGGGAAATCCGGGCCCCGGCGGGTGGGGCGCGCTCCTGAGGTTCAAGGACCAGGAAAAGGAGCTGTGGGGCGCCGAGGCGAGCACGACCAACAACCGCATGGAGCTGATGGCGGTCATCCGCGCGCTGGAGGCGCTGAAGCGGCCGAGCCGGGTGCGCGTCTACACCGACTCCCAGTACGTGCAAAAGGGCATCTCGGAGTGGGTGCGCAAGTGGAAGCGCAACGGCTGGAAGACCGCCGACAAGAAGGCCGTGAAGAACGACGACCTGTGGAAGGAGCTGGACGCGCTTGCCGCGCAGCACCACATCGGCTGGCACTGGGTGAAGGGGCACGCGGGACATCCCGAGAACGAAAGGGCCGACGCGCTCGCCAACAAGGGAATCGAACAGCTGAGGAACGGGGACATCGCTTGACCAGACAGATTGTGCTCGACACGGAGACGACGGGCCTCAACGCAAAGCTCGGCGACCGCATCATCGAGATCGGCTGCATCGAGATTGCCAGCCGCCGCTTCACCGGGCGCAACTTCCATGCGTACCTCAATCCGGGTCGCGACATCGACGAGGGCGCGCTGAAGGTGCACGGGTTGTCGCGCGAGTTCCTTGCCGACAAGCCGCGCTTCGCCGATGTCGCCGCGGAGTTCCTCGAATACGTGCGCGGCGCGGAGCTGGTGATCCACAACGCCGACTTCGACGTCGAGTTCCTCGACGCGGAGCTGAAGCTCGCGAAGCTCGGCCGCCTCGCCGACTACGGCGTCAAGGTCGTGGACTCGCTCGCCCTCGCGCGCGAGCTGCATCCCGGGAAGAAGAACTCGCTCGACGCGCTGTGCGAGCGCTACCTGGTGGACAACTCCAACCGCACCTTCCACGGCGCGCTGCTCGATGCGCGGCTGCTGGCGGAGTGCTACCTCGCCATGACGCGCGGCCAGGAGAGCCTCGTCATGGAGCTCGAGGCCCCGGCGGCCGCCGCGGCCATCGCCGCGCTCAAGGTCGACGTATCGAGCCTGCTCGTCGTGCGCGCGGCGCCGGAAGAAGTTGAGCTGCACGAAAAATACCTCGACGGCATGGAGAAGGAGGCGAAGGGGCCGCCGGTATGGCGTCGTATACTGCAGACGTCGTGAATCCGTACGAGCAGAACCTCGGCAAGAACGCGGCCAACTACGCGCCGCTCACGCCGCTTTCGTTCCTCGAGCGCGCGGCGCAGGTCTACCCCACGCGCCTGTCCGTGGTGCACGGCCGCCAGCGCTTCACCTGGAAAGAGACTTACCAGCGCGCCCGCCGCCTGGGCTCCGCGCTCGCGCGCCGCGGCATCGGTCCCGGCGACACGGTCGCCGCCATGCTGCCCAACATCCCGGCGATGTACGAGGCGCACTTCGGCGTGGCGATGTGCGGCGCCGTGCTGAATACGCTCAACACGCGCCTCGACGGCGAGGCGATCGCCTTCATGCTCGGGCACGGCGAGGCGAAGCTGCTCCTCACCGACCGCGAGTTCTCCGGCACCATCGAGGCGGCGCTCAAGCTCGTCAAACGCCCGATCCCGGTGGTCGACGTCGACGACCCCGAGTTCTCCGGCGGGAAACGCCTGGGCGAGTGCGCGTACGAGGAATTGCTAGCGGAAGGAGATCCTGAATATCAGTGGCGGCAGCCGCCGGACGAATGGGAAGCGATCTCCCTCAACTACACCTCCGGCACGACGGGCAACCCGAAGGGCGTCGTCTACCACCATCGCGGCGCCTACCTGAACGCGGTCGGCAACATCCTGGTATGGGGCATGCCGCACCATTCGGTTTACCTCTGGACGTTGCCGATGTTCCACTGCAACGGCTGGTGCTTCCCGTGGACGATGGCCGCCAACGCCGGGACGAACGTCTGTCTGCGAAAGGTTTCACCGGAAGAAATCTTCTCGTTGATCAAGCAACACCACGTGACCCACTACTGCGGCGCGCCGATCGTGCACCAGATGCTGATCAACGCGCCCGACGACATGAAGAAGGGCATCTCGCACCAGGTCAACGGGCTGGTGGCCGCGGCGGCGCCGCCGGCAGCGATGATCGAGGGCATGCAGAAGATGGGCTTCAACGTCACGCACGTGTACGGGCTCACGGAGGTCTACGGGCCGGCCACGGTGTGCGCGAAGCACCCCGAATGGGAATCGCTGCCCCTGGCCGAGCAGGTGCGGCTCAACGGCCGCCAGGGCGTGCGCTACCACGTGCAGGAAGGGCTCGACGTCATCGACCCGCAGACGATGCGCCCGGTGCCGGCGGACGGCGAGACGATGGGCGAGATCATGTTCCGCGGCAATATCACCATGAAGGGCTACCTGAAGAACGCCGCCGCCACCGAGGAGGCGTTCCGCGGCGGCTGGTTCCATTCGGGCGACCTCGCCGTGAAGCAACCCGACGGCTACGTGAAGATCAAGGATCGCTCGAAGGACATCATCATCTCCGGCGGCGAGAACATCTCTTCCCTCGAGGTGGAGGACGTGCTCTACCGGCACCCTGCGGTGCTCGCCGCCGCGGTAGTGGCCATGCCCGACGCGAAGTGGGGCGAGACGCCGTGCGCCTTCGTCGAACTGAAGCAAGGCGCAAGCACGACCGACCGGGAGATCGTCGATTTCTGCAAGGAGCACCTGGCGAAGTTCAAGGCGCCCCGCGCGGTGGTGTTCGGCGAGCTGCCCAAGACCTCCACCGGCAAGATCCAGAAGTTCGTCCTGCGCGAGAAGGCGAAATCCACCTCGGCCATCGATACGTGAGGAGAAGATGAGCGCCAATCCGAATCCCCAAGAAGCGTTCGTCCTGCGCGAGGACCGCGACGGCGTCTGCACCCTGACCCTGAACCGGCCGCAGCAGATGAACCTCCTGACGAGCGACATGCTGAAGGCCTTGCAGAAGGAGTTCGATTCCCTGAAGGACGACAAGGCCGTGCGCGTCGTCGTCCTCGCGGCCGCGGGGAAGGGCTTCTGCGCCGGCCACGACCTGAAGGAAATCCGCGCGCTGCGCGAGCAGCCGAAGATCG
>JBLNDP010000102.1:0-7266 GCA_050261755.1 Clostridia bacterium | reverse complement strand
GCGCTGCCGGTGCTGCTCTCGCTGACGATGTTCATCGCGGTGCTGCTCACGCTCACGCGCAGCTGGCGCGACTCGGAGATGGTGATCTGGTTCACCGCCGGCCTGCCGCTCACCGCGTGGCTGCGCCCCGTGATGCTGTTCGCGCTGCCGCAGATCGCCGTGATCGGCGTGCTCTCGCTCTTCATCTCGCCTTGGGCGGCGCAGATGGGCGAGCAATACCAGGCGCGCATCGCCGCGCGCGACGACGTCAGCCGCGTCGATCCCGGCGTATTCGGCGAGACCGGGAACAAGGAGCGCGTGTTCTTCGTCGAATCGGTGTCCGGGGACAAGAGCAACGTGCAGAACGTCTTCGTCGCCTCCACCCAGCAGCAGCGCGCCGGCGTCAGCATGAGCCGCAGCGGCCACACCGAGACGGCGCCGAACGGCGACCGCTTCATCGTCCTCGAGAACGGCCGCCGCTACGAGGGCACCCCCGGCGAGGCCGAGTACCGCGTGACCGAGTTCGACCGCTACGCCGCGCGCATCGAGTCGAAGGAGAGCGAGGCGCCGGTGCCGACGCAGAAGACGCTGCCGACGTGGGGCCTGCTCATCGCCCCGACCAATCCCAACCTGGGCGAGCTGATGTGGCGCATCGGCATCCCGATCTCGGCGCTCCTGCTCGCGCTCCTCGCCATCCCGATCAGCTTCGTGAACCCGCGCGCAGGCCGCTCGGCCAACCTGCTTTTCGCCCTTTTCACCTACGTGGTGTACTCGAACCTGCTCTCCATCGCGCAGGCGCGCGTCGCGCAGGGGCGCATGGACTTCGGCGTGGGCTGGTGGATCGTGCACGCGGCGATGGCGGCGCTGCTCGTCTTCATGTTCGCGCAGCGCATGCAGCTCATCCGGCTGAGGCTGGGACGATGAAGGCCGAGCTGCCGCGCAAGCTGCCGACGCTCGAGCGCTACCTCGCGCGCCAGGTGTATTCCACGGTGCTGTTCGTGCTTGCCGGCTTCCTCGCGCTCTTCGCCTTCTTCGACCTGATCAAGGAGATGGCGGACCTCGGCAACGGCGACTACACGCTCGACAAGATCTTCACCTACGTCGCGCTTTCCATCCCGGCGCACGCCTACGAGCTGTTCCCCGTCGTGATCCTCATCGGCACGCTTTACGTGCTGGCGCACCTCGCCAGCAACTCGGAATACACGGTGATGCGCGCCTCGGGCCTCTCGCCGGCGCGCGCCGGCTACACGCTCGCCAAGATCGGCGTCGTGTTCATCGTCGCCACCTTCGTCATCGGGGAGTGGATCGCTCCCTACACGGAAGAGGCGGCGCAGAAGCTGCGCCTGCGCGCGATGAGCTCCCTCATCGGCGAGGACCTGAGCTCCGGCCTGTGGTTCAAGGACGAGCGCGCCTTCATCAACGTGCGCGAGGCGCGCCAGGCGCACAAGCTGGACGACGTAAAGATCTACGAGTTCGACTCGGCCTACCGCCTGCGCGTGGTGACCTCGGCGAAGGAGGCGGACTACAAGGGCGAAGGCGTCTGGACGCTCATCGGCGTCGCGCAGACGCAGTTCGACGAGGGCGCGGCGCCCAAGGTGCTGCGAACGCCCGAGGCCGAATGGCGCTCGGCGGTGAGCCCCGACATGCTCGACGCGCTCATCGTGCGGCCCGAGCGGATGTCGACCTGGGCGCTGCACAAGTACATCCAGCACCTCGCCGGCAACCGGCAGAAGACGGAGCGCTTCGAGATCGCGATGTGGAAGAAGCTCTTCTATCCGCTCGCGGCGCTCGTCATGATGGCCCTCGCGCTGCCCTTCGCCTACATGCAGGCGCGCGCCGGCATGGTCGGCGTGAAGGTCTTCCTCGGCATCATGCTCGGCATCTTCTTCCACATGCTGAACAGCCTCTTCTCGCACGTGGGCCTGCTGCGCGACTGGCCGCCGATCGCCGCCGCCGTCGTGCCGAGCGCCGCATTCTTCCTCGCGGCGATGGCGGCCATGTGGTGGGTCGAGCGCCGCTAGGGAGCGGCGGCGACGAGGCGGGTGCCGGCGAGGCGGTCGTGCAGGAACTGGCGGTCGCGGTCGAAGAGCGCCCAGACGATCGAGAGGCCGGTGGGCACGAGCAGCACCGCGAGGAGGAAGCGGATCAGCGCCTTGCGCGGGGTCGCGCCTTCGAGGCGGATCTTCCAGGACTTCATGGCAAGCGTCTGCCCGCCGCGCAGCCAGCACCAGAGGAAATACGCGGCGAAGACGGTGAGGACGAAGAGCTGCAGTGCGTGGCGCAGCCAGCCCGTCGTCGCGTCGCGCCCGCCGCTCGCCCAGAAGAACAGCCAGCCGGCGAAGAAGCCGACGGCGAAGAGCAGGATCGCCTCGTAGAGCATGCTCATGAGGCGCCGCAGCAGCCCGGGCGCCACTACTTTTTCTTCTTGTGCGCCGGCTCGACGGGCTCCGCGACCAGCCGCTCGCGCTCTCCGGGCGTGAGCGCCTGGTACGCCGCCCACTGCTCGCGCAGCGACTTGCGCTTCTCCGGCGGCACCTTGGCGATGGCGCGGTAGTTCTCGCGCGCCTGCCGGCGCTGCTCGGGGCTGAGGTTGGCCCAGACCTGCATGCGCTTCTGCACGCGCGCCTGCGCTTCGGGCTTCATCTTGGAATAGCGCTTGGCGATGCCGATCCACTTGCGCTTGCGCGTGGCGTCGAGGTCGTCCCACGTTTCCTTGAGCGGCTGCAGGACGGCCTGGTGATCGGCGTTGAGCTCGGCCCAGGCGGGGCCGCCCGTCTTCTTCTTCGCAGCCGCGGCCTTGGGCTTCCCGGCCGCGGGCTTGCCGGCCGGCTTGGCCTGGACCGCGGGCTTGGCCGCGTCCTGGGGGGCCTGCGCGTGCGCGAGGCCGCCGACGCACAAGGCCGCGGCGAGCAGGATGGCCCGGACCATCACTGCTCCGCGGAGGTCTTCTGGAGGTAGTTCTGGAAGCCGCGGTCGAGGTAGGCCTCGACGGGCAGGTCGTCGGTGAGGAGCTGCGCGTCGATTTCCTCGACCTCGGCGAGGCGCTGGTTCTGCTGCCAGGTGTAGATCCACGCCACGCCGGCTGCGAGCATCAACGTAGGCAGCACGACGCGCAGCGAGACGCCGGCCCAGCCGCCGAAGCCGCCCACCACGTTGCCGGCCCAGGCGAGCGCCCCCTGGCTCTCGGGCTTCTGCCGCGAGAGCGCGAGCTGCCGCGCCGCGCGCAGGCGCGAGGCGACCTTGGCCTCGTCCTTGACGTTGATGCGTAGCCCCTGGTTGAGGAGGTGGCGGACCTTGTTGCCGAAGAGCGGTTCGTTCATGGCTTGTATTGGACGTTATAGCGTAATGCCGCGTGCCTTCAACGCAATGGCCAAGGCGTGCGCGGCCCTCGAGCAGTGCGTCTTCACGCTTCCCTCGGAGCAACCCATGGCCTTGGCAGTCGCGGCTACGTCCAGTTCCTCCCAGTAACGCATCAGGAATGCCTCGCGTTGACGCGCGGGCAGCTTGGTAAGCTCTTGCTCAATGATTTCAATGACTTGTGACCGCTCGAGGGCCGCCCCGACTTCTTCCGGCTTGGAGTCCCCGGAGGCCGCCAGAGTTTCCAGCGGATCGTATTCCTCGTCGTCCGCGCCTCCGCCGCCCAGGGAGGAAAGGAGGGTCGTCCAGAGGGAACGGACCTTCTGCCGGCGGTACCAGTCGCGAATCGCGTTCTGCACGATGCGGTGGAAGAGCAGCGGCAGCTCCGCCACCGGCCGGTCGCCGTACTTCTCCGCGAGGCGCAGCATCGCGTCCTGCACGATGTCGAGCGCCGCCTCCTCGTCGCGCACGGCGAATACAGCCTGCTTGAATGCCTTGCGCTCGACGCCCTCCAGGAACGTCGAAAGCTCGCTGCGGGATGCCAGGGGTTCCCTCTCCGGGGCGCTGTTGTTTGGCCGCGCGATGGTACCAAACGGGGCGCGGGCGGCGCTGCGCTTCGGCTTGACCGCACCGCACCAAGCCTTTATTCTTCAAAGCTTTTCCGCAGTTGTCAGGGCGCTGACACCCTGGCCTGAAACGGCGGGCCTGAAACGCATCACCGGGGAGCCCAAAGGGAGATCATGGACAGGATCAAGACCAGCATGCTGAGCGGGGCCGAGATCGTCATTCGCTGCCTTCAGGAAGAGGGCGTCGAATACGTATTCGGCTATCCCGGCGGCGCGGTCCTGTTCATCTACGACGAGCTCTTCAAGCAGGACAAGGTGAAGCACGTGCTCGTGCGCCACGAGCAGGGCGCCGTGCACGCCGCCGACGGCTATTCGCGCTCTTCGCACAAGGTCGGCGTCGCGTTGGTCACCTCCGGCCCGGGCGTGACGAACGCCGTGACCGGCATCGCCACCGCCTACATGGACTCCATCCCGATGGTCGTGATCACCGGCCAGGTGCCCACGCCCGCGATCGGCCTCGACGCCTTCCAGGAATGCGACACGGTCGGCATCACGCGTCCCATCGTGAAGCACAACATGCTCGTGAAGGACGTGAAGGACCTCGCGTCCTCGATCAAGAAGGCCTTCCATATCGCCGCGACGGGGCGGCCGGGCCCGGTGGTGGTCGACATTCCCAAGGACGTGACGACCGCCAAGTGCGAGTTCTCGTACCCCGAGGAGATCGCGCTGCGCTCGTACAACCCCGTGCGCAAGGGCCACGCCGGCCAGATCAAGAAGGCCGTGCAGCTCCTTCTCGAGGCCGAGCGGCCGATGGTGTACACGGGCGGCGGGGTGGTGCTTTCCAATTCCTCCACGCAATTGAGGGAGCTGGTGAAGCTCACCGGCTTCCCCTGCACCAACACGCTGATGGGCCTCGGCGCGTACCCGGGCACCGACAAGCAGTTCCTCGGCATGCTCGGCATGCATGGGACGTACGAGGCCAACATGGCCATGCAGCACTGCGACGTGCTCCTCGCGATCGGCGCGCGCTTCGACGACCGCGTCATCGGCGACCCCGCGCACTTCGCGCAGAACCCGCGCAAGATCATCCACATCGACATCGACCCTTCGTCGATCTCCAAGCGGGTGAAGGTCGACGTGCCCATCGTCGGCAACATCCCGGACGTGCTGGACGACCTGCTCGCGCAATTGAAGAACACGCGGCCGAAGGCGATCGATGCCTGGTGGAAGCAGATCGGCGAATGGCGCGCCAAGGACTGCCTGCGCTACGACCGCAAGTCCGCGATCATCAAGCCGCAGTTCGTCCTCGAGAAGCTCTACGAGGTCACCCAGGGCCAGGCGTTCGTGACCTCCGACGTCGGCCAGCACCAGATGTGGGCGGCGCAGTTCTACAAGTTCGACCAGCCGCGCCGCTGGATCAACTCCGGCGGCCTCGGCACGATGGGCTTCGGCCTGCCGGCCGCCATGGGCGTGCAGCTCGCGAACCCCGGCGCCACGGTCGCCTGCGTCACGGGCGAGAGCTCGATCCAGATGTGCCTGCAGGAGCTCTCCACCTGCAAGCAGTACCGGCTGCCGGTCAAGATCGTGAACCTGAACAACCGGTACATGGGCATGGTGCGCCAGTGGCAGCAGTTCTTCCACGGCAACCGCTACTCCGAGTCCTACATGGACGCGCTGCCCGACTTCGTGAAGCTCGCCGAGGGCTACGGCCATCGCGGCATGCTGATCGACAAGCCGGCGGACGTGGAAGGCGCCCTCAAGGACGCGTTCGCGAGAAAGAACGAGCTCGTGTTCCTGGATTTCATCACCGACCAGGCCGAGAACGTGTATCCGATGGTCCCGGGCGGCAAGGGGATCACGGAGATGATCCTCTCCGAAGAGCTGTAGCCCCATGAGCCGCCATATCATCTCCGTTCTCGTGGAGAACGAGGCGGGCGCGCTTTCGCGCATCGCCGGGCTCTTCTCCGCGCGCGGCTACAACATCGAGACGCTCACCGTCGCGCCGACCGAGGACGCCTCGATGTCGCGCATGACGATCGTCACCACCGGCTCCGAGGACGTCGTCGAGCAGATCACCAAGCAGCTGAACAAGCTGATCGAGGTGGTCAAGGTGATCGACCTCTCGGAGGCCGAGCACATCGAGCGCGAGCTGATGCTCATCAAGGTGCGCGCCGGCCAGAAGGAGCGCGAGGACATGAAGCGCATGGCCGACATCTTCCGCGGGCGCATCATCGACGTCTCCGACAACACCTACACCATCGAGCTCACCGGCACCGGCAGCAAGCTGGATGCCTTCATCCAGGCGCTGGATCCGGGCGCCATCATCGAGACGGTCAGGACGGGAGCGAGCGGCATCGGGCGCGGCAACCGCGTCCTTCGGGGTTAACTAGAAAAATCACTGTTGGGAGTTCTTCATGAAGGTTTACTACGACAAGGACGCGGATCTCTCGCTCATCAAGGGCAAGAAGGTCACCATCATCGGCTACGGCTCGCAGGGCCACGCGCACGCGCTCAACCTGCACGAATCCGGCATGAAGGTCACCGTCGGCCTGCGCAAGGGCGGGGCGAGCTGGGACAAGGCGAAGAAGGCCGGGCTCAAGGTCGCCGAGATCAGGGACGCCGTGAAAGGCGCCGACGTCGTGATGATGCTGATGCCCGACGAGCACATCGCGGCGGTCTACAAGTCGGAGGTCGAGCCGAACCTGAAGAAGGGCGGCGCGCTCGCGTTCGCGCACGGCTTCAACATCCATTTCAACCAGGTGCAGCCCCGCGCCGACCTCGACGTCTGGATGGTCGCGCCGAAGGCTCCGGGCCACACCGTGCGCTCGACCTACGCCGCGGGCGGCGGCACGCCGATGCTCGTCGCGGTGTACCAGAATCCGTCCAAGAAGGCGCGCGACATGGCGCTCTCCTACGCCGCGGCGATCGGCGGCGGCAAGGCGGGCATCATCGAGACCAACTTCAAGGAAGAGACGGAGACCGACCTCTTCGGCGAGCAGGCGGTCCTTTGCGGCGGCTGCGTCGAGCTGGTGAAGGCGGGATTCGACACCCTGGTGGAGGCCGGCTACGCGCCCGAGATGGCGTACTTCGAGTGCCTGCACGAGCTCAAGCTCATCGTCGACCTCATGTACGAGGGCGGCATCGGCACGATGAACTACTCGATCTCGAACAACGCCGAGTACGGCGAGTACGTGAGCGGCCCGAAGGTCATCGACGAGGGCACGAGGAAGCGCATGAAGGAGATCCTCGAGCGCATCCTGTCGGGCGAGTACGCGATGGTGTTCGTGCTCGAGAACCGCGCCGGCGCGACGACGCTGCTCTCGCGGCGCCGCCAGACCGCCGAGCTGCCGATCGAGAAGATCGG
>JBLNDP010000101.1:0-19621 GCA_050261755.1 Clostridia bacterium | reverse complement strand
GCAGGCACGGCATTCGATGCGGGGCTTTTCCTCGCGCTCTGGATCGGCGTGGTCTTCGTCTTCTTCTCCATCTCGGATTCCAAGCTCCCTTCCTACATCCTGCCTCTCTTCCCGGCGCTCGCCCTGCTCGTCGGGCGCACGCTCGCGAAGGCGCCGTGGGGGCGATTGCTGGCGCTGCAGGCCGCGCTTGCCGCGGCTGTCGGCGTTTTCCTCGTGGCCGGCGCCCCCTCGCTCGTCGAACACTTCATGGCTCAGGCGGCACCTTACGGCCGGGTCCTTGCCGCCGCGGGCCTTCCGCTCGCCGCCGGCGCCGCCGGCGCCGCCATCGTCGCCTGGCGCGGCCGGCAGGCGCTCGCAGTCGCGGCGCTCGCGCTCGGCTCCTTCGCTTGCACGCTGGTGGCGATGCTCGGCCACGGCGCGATCGCGAGCTCGTTCACCATCGCGCCGCAGGCCGCTTCGCTCTCGCTTCCCCGCGAGGCGCCGGTGTTCGCGGTGGACTACTACGACCACACCCTGCCGTGGTATTTCAAGCGCCTCGTGACCATGGTGCGATACAAGGACGAGCTCGGGCAGCCGATCGGCTGGGAGCCGGGGCGCTTCATCCCGGACCTCGACGGCTTCGCGAAAGCCTGGCGGCAGGCGCCGGTCGCCTACGCGGTTTTCGACTCGAATCATTTCAAGGACCTTCAAGGCCAGGTGGGCGTGCCGATGCAGGTCGTTTCGCAGGGCCCGCGCTATACCATCGTGAGGAAACCATGACGCTTGCCAGCTTCGCGTTCCTCTTCACCGGCGTGCTGCTGAACGCCGGCGCACAGCTCCTGCTCAAGGCGGGGACGAACGCCCAGCCGCTCGGCCTGGGCCTCGCGATCGAGCCCCACATCCTGGGCGGCCTCGCCTGCTACGCCGTGAGCGTCGTCGTCTGGGTCATCGGGCTCTCCAAGGTGCCGGTCAGCATCGCGTATCCGATGCTCTCGCTCGGCTACGTGGTCAACGCCATCGCCGCCTACTACCTCCTGGGCGAGTCGGTGAATGCCCTGCGTCTCGCCGGCATCGGTGTCATCATCGTCGGCGTCCTCCTCGTTGCCCGTTCATAGGAAGTCCGCGAAGCGAGCTCCATGAGCCAAGGTTTCCTGCCCTTCACCCGCCCGTCGATCGACGAGGCGACGATCGCCGGCGTCGCCGAGGTGCTGCGCTCGGGGTGGCTCACCACCGGCCCGCAGGCGAAGGCGTTCGAGGCCGAGCTCTCCAGGCTCTTTGGCGGACGGCCGGTGCGCGCCTTCAATTCCGGCACGATCACCCTCGAGATCGGCCTTCGCCTGGCAGGCGTTGGCCCGGGCGACGAGGTGATCACCACGCCCCTCTCATGGGTGGCGAGCGCAAACGTGGCGCAGGAAGTCGGCGCCCGCCCCGTCTTCGCCGACGTGGATCCGGTGACGCGCAACATCGACCTGAAGGAAGTGGAAAAGAAGATCACCGCCAGGACCAGGGCGATCATTCCGGTCGACCTGGCCGGCTTGCCGGTCAACCGGGATGAGCTGAACGATCTCGCGAAAAGAAAAAACCTGCGCGTGGTCGAAGATGCGGCCCAGGCGATGGGCGCGAGCTGGAAGGGGCGGCTCATCGGCTCCTTCGGCGATTTCGTCTCCTTCAGCTTCCACGCCAACAAGAACATCACCACGGCCGAAGGCGGCGCCCTGGTGCTTCCGGACGAGAGCTACGTTCCGCTGGCGGAGAAGCTGAGGCTGCAAGGCGTGACGCGGAGCGGCGAGGACGGCATGGACGTGGACGTGCTCGGCGGCAAGGCGAACATGACCGACGTGGCCGCGAGGATCGGCCTCGGCCAGCTTCCGCATCTCAAGGCGTTCACGGAAAGGCGCCGGCACCTCGCACAGCGGTATTTCTCGCGCTGGGACCGCTCGCTGGGCTGCGAGCTGCCGGTCGAGGACTTCGAGAGCTCGAACTGGCACATGTTCCAGGTGGTCCTGCCGCGCGGCAAATCGCGCGCGGAGTTCATCCGCCGCATGCGCGAGGCCGGCATCGGCATCGGGGTACACTACCCCGCCATGCACCTCTTCGCCCTCTACCGCGCCGCCGGCTGGCGCGAGGGCCAGTTCCCGAACGCGGAGAGGATCGGCCGCTCGATCGCCACGCTCCCCTTGTTCCCCGCCATGGATGATTCCGACGTCGACCGCGTCTGCAGCGCGGCGAAAGAAGCGCTGAAGTGACGCTCTCGGTCGTCATCCCGGTCTACAACGAGGAGGCGGGACTGCCGGCGCTGTTCGCGCGGCTCTATCCCGCGCTCGACGCGCTCGGCATGCCGTACGAGGTCATCTTCGTGAACGACGGCAGCCGCGATCGCTCGGCGGCGCTCCTGCGCGAGCAGTTCGCGCGCCGGCGCGATGTCACGCGCGTGGTGCTCCTCAACGGCAACTTCGGCCAGCACATGGCGATCCTCGCGGGCTTCGAGCACAGCCGCGGCGAGCGGGTCGTGACGCTCGACGCGGACTTGCAGAACCCGCCGGAAGAGATCGGCAAGCTCCTCGCCCGGATGGACGAGGGGTACGACTACGTCGGCGGCGTGCGCTCCGAGCGGCACGACACGCGCTTTCGCCGCTGGGGCTCGCGGGCGATGAACGCCCTGCGCAGCCGCATCACTCACATCCACATGACCGACCAGGGCTGCATGCTGCGCGCGTACAGCCGGGACATCATCGACGCCATCAACGCGTGCGGCGAGGTCAGCACCTTCATCCCTGCGCTCGCCTACACTTTCGCGCGCAACCCCGGCGAAGTGGAGGTCGCGCACGAGGCGCGCGCGGCGGGGGCATCGAAGTACTCGCTCTACAGCCTGATCCGCCTCAACTTCGACCTGATGACCGGGTTCTCCGTCGTGCCGCTGCAGATGTTCTCGCTCTTCGGCATCCTGGTCGCGCTCGGGTCCGTGCTGCTCTACGTGGTCGTCATGATCGAGCGCATCCTGCAGGGCGCGCCGCTCGACGCGCTGCGCACCTTCTGGGACCGCGACGTGCTGCTCTTCTTCCTCACCGGCCTGGTCCTCTTCGGCCTGGGCCTGGTCGGCGAGTACGTCGGCCGCATCTACCAGCAGGTGCGCAACCGGCCGCGCTACCTCGTCCAGGCGGTCCTGGAGAAAAGCCCCGCGGAGCCATGGGACAAAGTCGGGCAGCCCGAGCGGTCGTCTTCGGCTACGGCGACATAGGCGTTCGCTGCCTCGGCGCTCTCCTCGACGCCGGCGTCGAGGTGCCCCTCGTCGTCACGCACCGCGACGATCCGAAAGAGTCGCGCTGGTATGCGAGCCTCGCCGATTTCGCGAAGGCGCGTCGCCTGCGCGTGCTCCTCGATCCGATGCCCGGGCCCCTCGAGCAGGAAGTCGAGAACATCCACCCCGATCTCCTCTTCTCCTTCTACTACCGCAGCATGCTGCCCGTCTCCCTCCTCCGCCATGCGAAGAAGGGCGCGTTCAACCTGCATGGCTCGCTGCTGCCGAAGTACCGCGGGCGCGCTCCGCTCAACTGGGCGATCCTGCACGGCGAGAAGGAGACCGGCGTCACGCTGCACGAAATGGTGGAGAAGCCCGACGCCGGCGGCATCGTCGACCAGCAGGCGGTTTCGATCGGGCCGGACGAGACGGCGGTCGAGGTCTTCCGCAAGATGACGGAGGCGGCCGTTGCCGTTCTTCGCCGTTCCCTGAATGACTTGATCGAGGGAAAGGCGAAGCTTCGCCCCAATGACCTGTCCAAGGGAAGCTACTTCGGCCGCCGCACGCCGCAGGACGGCCGCATCGACTGGTCCCGGGGCGCAGCCGAGATCCACAATCTCGTGAGAGCCGTGGCACCGCCCTTCCCCGGCGCGTTCTGCGACCTTCAGGGAAACTCCCTGTGGATCAACAAGACTCGGATCGAGCCGGCGATGAAGGCGCCCGCAGGGCAGCAAGGCCCCTTCCGGCAGGGCGATGAATGGTTCGCCGCCTGCGGCGATGGTAAAGTCCTGCGCCTCCTCGACGTAGAGAAGAAATGACGAAGCGAAGCCTGCCGCTATGAAGCGAATCCTCATCCTGGGCGTCAACGGTTTCATCGGCCACCACCTCTCGCGCCGCATCCTCGATGCGACCGACTGGGAGGTCTACGGCATGGACATGCAGTCCGACCGCATCGAGGAGATGCTGGGCGAGCGCCGCTTTCATTTCTTCGAGGGCGACATCACCATCAACAAGGAGTGGATCGAGTACCACGTGCGCAAGTGCGACACCGTGCTGCCGCTGGTCGCGATCGCCACGCCCGCGACGTACGTGAAGGACCCGCTGCGCGTGTTCGAGCTCGACTTCGAGGCGAACCTGCCGATCGTGCGCGACTGCGTGCGGCACAGGAAGCGGCTCGTGTTCCCGTCGACTTCCGAGGTGTACGGCATGTCCACCGACCGGGAGTTCGACCCCGAGGCGTCGCCGCTCGTCTACGGCCCGATCGGCAAGCAGCGCTGGATCTACGCCTGCGCGAAGCAGCTCATGGACCGCGTCATCCACGCCTACGGCATGCAGCGCGGCCTCGACTACACGCTCTTCCGCCCCTTCAACTGGATCGGCTCGGGGCTGGACTCCATCAACACCGCGAAGGAAGGCTCGTCGCGGGTCATCACGCAGTTCCTCGGCCACATCGTGCGCGGCGAGCCGATCCAGCTCGTCGACGGCGGCCGGCAGAAACGCGCCTTCACCTACATCGACGACGGCATCGACGCGCTGATGAAGATCATCGAGAACCGCCGCGGCGTCGCCTCGCGCAGGATCTACAACATCGGCAACCCGCGCAACAACTACTCGGTGCAGGACCTGGCGAAGATGATGGTCAAGCTCGCGCGCAGCTATCCCGAGTACGAGCCCAACGCGCGCAAGGTGAAGCTGGTGAAGACCACGGCCGACAAGTACTACGGCAAGGGCTACCAGGACGTGAAGAATCGCGTCCCGGCGATCGCCAACACGTCCCGCGACCTGGCGTGGAAGCCGCGCGTCAACATGCAGCAGGCGCTGCGCTTCATCTTCGACGCCTACCGCGGCCACGTCGCCGAGGCGCGCCACCTGGTCGACTAGTGCTGCTCGTCGTCAGCTCGTGCTACTCGCGCTGAAGGTCGACGTCGATACCTACCGCGGCACGAAGGAAGGCGTGCCTCGCCTGCTCGAGCTGCTCAAGAAGTACCGCGTCGACGCGACCTTCCTCTTCAGCCTCGGGCCCGACAACACGGGACGGGCGCTTCGACGGGTTTTCCGCCCCGGATTCTTGGGCAAGGTGAAGAGGACCTCCGTGGTGAGCCACTACGGCGTCCGCACGCTCCTGAACGGCACCTTGCTGCCGGGGCCCGACATCGGCCGGCGCTGCGCCGACCTCCTCCGCGCGGTCAAGAAAGACGGCTTCGAGGCCGGCATCCACTGCTGGGACCACGTGCGCTGGCAGGACGGCGTCGCCGGCGCGGGGTTCGACTGGACGGAACGCGACCTGAACCGCGCCTGCCGGCGTTTCGAGGAAATTTTTTCCGAAGAAGCGAGAAGCATGGGCGCCGCGGGCTGGCAGACGAATCGGCATGCCGCGTTCATCCAGGAGCAGCGCTTCGCCTACGCGTCCGACACGCGCGGCTTCTCGCCGTTCCTGCCCCTCTGGGACGGCGTGCGCGTCGGCTGCCCGCAGCTTCCAACGACGCTGCCCACGCTGGATGAACTCCTCGGCGCCGACGGCATCCATGAAGGGAATGTCCACGAGCACCTCCTCGGCCTCACGCGGGAGCCGAAGATCCACGTCTTCACGGCGCACGCCGAGCTCGAGGGCGGCAAGCTCGGCGGCGTCTTCGAGCGCCTGCTCGCCGGCTGGAAGGGCCAGGGCTACGACATCGTCGACATGAAGACGCTGTTCGGCACGCTCGATCGTTCCGCCCTGCCGCGCCACGACGTGGTCTACGGCGAGGTCCCCGGCCGCTCCGGCACCCTCGCGCTGCAGGCAAAGGAGCCCGCATGACGTTGTTTCCCGGTTTCGAGAAGCGGAAGATCAAGACCCGGCGCGCGACCATCAACGTCCGCTTCGGCGGCGAGGGACCGCCTGTCCTGCTGCTGCACGGCTATCCCGAGACGCACGCCATGTGGCACAAGGTGGCGCCGGAGCTCGCGCGCGACCATACGGTCGTCTGCCCCGACCTGCGCGGCTACGGCGACTCGTCCAAGCCGCGCGGCCTGCCCGACCACTCCAATTACTCGAAGCGCGAGATGGCGCTCGACATGGTGGAGGTCATGTTCCGGCTGGGCCACCGCGCCTTCCACGTCGTCGGCCATGACCGCGGCGGGCGAGTCGCGCACCGCCTCGCGCGCGACCACGGCAGCCGCGTGCGCTCGCTCACCGTGCTCGACATCTCGCCGACGCTCAAGATGTACCAGGGCACCGACTTCCGCTTCGCCAAGGCGTACTACCACTGGTTCTTCCTCGTCCAGGAAGCGCCGCTGCCGGAGAAGATGTTGAGCGCCGTGGGCCCCACCTACATCCTGAAGCGCCTGGGCCGCGGCAAGGCGGGCCTCAAGTTCTTCACGAAGGCCGCGATGGCCGAGTACCAGCGCGCCTTCCGCGACCCGCGCACGATCCACGCCACGTGCGAGGACTACCGTGCCGCGGCGACGATCGACCTCGTCCATGACCGCAAGGACTTGAAGCGGAAAATCTCCATGCCGCTGCTTGCCCTCTGGGGCCGGCAAGGCGTGATCGAGGCGCTCTTCGACTGCCTCGCCGATTGGCGCGAGGTTGCGACCGACGTGCGCGGCAAGGCACTCGCCTGCGGCCACTTCATCCCCGAGGAAAAGCCGGAAGAACTGGTGCGCGAGCTGCGCCGCTTCTGGAAAAGCCTTTGATTTCAGGCGCGTAGGGCGGGGTTGCAGCCGTAGGAAAAAACGTGTCTACTGAAAGCGTTACATGGCAATGCTAAAAAAAGGCCTTAAGAGCCTGTAGATGGTCGGCAAGCCGGCACCCGATTTCAGCCTCCCCTCGACCGGCAACAAGACGTTCACCCTCAGCGGCGCCCGCGGCAAGAAGCTCGTCCTCTACTTCTATCCGCGCGACAACACGCCCGGCTGCACCCAGGAAGGCGCGGATTTCCGCGACGCGTACCCCGCGTTCAAGCGGGCCGGCACCGAGCTGGTGGGCATCTCCCGCGACTCCCTGAAGTCGCACGAGGCCTTCAAGGCCAAGATGAAGTTCCCGTTCGAGCTGCTCGCGGACCCCGACGAAGCGGTCTGCAAGCGGTTCGCCGTCATGAAGCAGAAGCAGATGTACGGGAAGCAAGTCCGCGGCATCGAGCGCAGCACCTTCGTCGTCGACTCGCAAGGGGTGCTCGCGCGCGAATGGCGCGGGGTCAAGGTGCCGGGCCACGTCCAGGAGGTATTGAACTTTGTTAAAGCCCTATGATGTCGAACCCAGCGCAGCAGACGTAGAAGCTCCCCTCACGGAAATGCCGAAGTCCAGGCCGCAGCGAAAACCCAAGGTCAAGAAGCTGTTCGTCGTCGACACGAACGTGCTGATGCACGACCCCACGAGCCTGTTCCGCTTCGAGGAGCACGACCTGTTCCTGCCGATCGGCACGCTGGAGGAGCTCGACACGCACAAGAAGGGCCTCTCCGACGTCGCGCGCAACGCCCGCCAGGCGAGCCGCTTCCTGGACGAAATCGTCTCGGCGTCTTCGGCCGACATAAAGGAAGGCTTTGCGCTCAGGACGAAGGATGGCCAGGCTGCGCGCGGGCGGCTGTTCCTGCAGACGGAAGCCATCAACGGCGAGCTGCCGGCGAGCCTGCCCTTGGGCAAGACGGACAACCAGATCCTCTCCGTGGTGAAGTTCCTGCAGGACCGCCATCCCGAGCGCGAGGTCGTGCTGGTGTCGAAGGACATCAACATGCGCATCAAGGCGCGCGCGCTCGGGCTCGCCGCCGAGGACTACTTCAACGACAAGGTGCTGGAGGACGCCGATCTCCTCTACACCGGCCTGCGGGCGCTGCCGAGGGACTTCTGGAACACGCACGGCCGCAACATGGAATCGTGGAAGAAGGAAGGCCACACGTACTACAAGGTGCAGGGGCCGCTCGTTCCCAAGCTGCACGTGAACGAGTTCGTCTTCGACGAGTCCGGCGAGCGGCCGCTCTATGCCCTGGTGAAGGAGGCGCAGGGCCGCGCGGCGGTGCTCGAGACGCTCAAGGACTACACGCACGCGAAGAACGAGGTGTGGGGCATCAACGCGCGCAACCGGGAGCAGAACTTCGCCCTGAACCTGCTCATGAACCCGGCGGTCGATTTCGTCACGCTGGTCGGCCAGGCGGGCACCGGCAAGACGCTCCTCGCGCTCGCCGCCGGGCTCACCCAGGTGCTCGACGACAAGCGCTACTCGGAGATCATCATGACCCGGGTCACCGTGCCCATCGGCGAGGACATCGGCTTCCTGCCCGGCACCGAGGAGGAGAAGATGCAGCCCTGGATGGGCGCGCTGGAGGACAACCTCGACATCCTCAACGCCTCCGACGACTCGGGCGGCGAATGGGGAAGGGCCGCGACAAGGGACCTGGTCCGGTCCAGGATAAAGGTGAAATCGCTGAACTTCATGCGCGGGCGCACCTTCGTCAACAAGTGGCTGATCATCGACGAGGCGCAGAACCTGACGCCGAAGCAGATGAAGACGCTCGTCACGCGCGCCGGGCCGGGCACCAAGGTCGTGTGCCTGGGCAACATCGCCCAGATCGACACGCCTTACCTGACGGAAGGCAGCTCCGGACTCACGTACGTCGTCGATCGCATGAAGGACTGGAGCCACGCCGGCCACGTGACGCTCGCCCGCGGCGAGCGCTCGCGCCTGGCCGATCACGCGGCCGAAGTGCTGTAGCTTTTCGCAGAATTCCCCTCCGGTAAACATTCCGGAGGGGTGTTTCTGCTACATTTTCGCGGCCTCTTTCCCTTCAGGACCCCCATGACCCGCGCCTTCTCCCTCCTCGTCGCAGCGCTTCTCGTCGCGTCCTCGCCCGTCCTCGCCCAGCAGAAGTTCGAGCCGCAGGTGGGCCAGGCCGGCAAGGACGTGATCTGGGTGCCGACGCCCGACGAGGTCGTGGAGCGCATGCTGACGATGGCGCAGATCCAGCCGGGCGAGATCCACTTCGACCTCGGCGCGGGCGACGGCAAGATCGCCATCGCCGCCGCGAAGAAGGGCGCGCGCGCCACGGGCATCGAATACAACCCCGACATGGTGAAGTACGCGAACAGCAAGGCGCAGGAGGCGGGTGTCGCCGGCGTCGGGCCCGGGAAGGCGACCATCCGGCACGGCGACATCTTCGCCACCGACTTCAGCTCGGCGAACGTGATCACCCTGTACCTGCTGCCCGTGCTCAACATGAAGCTGCGGCCGCAGATCCTCTCCATGAGGCCCGGCACGCGCGTCGTCTCGCACTCCTTCAGCATGGAGGACTGGGAGGCCGACGAGATCTCGAACATCGACGGCCGTCGCGTCTATTTCTGGATCGTTCCCGCGAGCGTCCAGGGCACCTGGATGCTCGAGGCGGCGGGCCAGAAGCACGAGATTTCCCTCGAGCAGCACTTCCAGCGATTCAACGGCGCGATCGCGTTCGACGCGCTGCAGGCCGGCCTGCGCGAGCCGCGCCTGCGCGGCAGCACCATCGGCTTCTCCTACGTCGATCCGCAGGGCCTGCGCCGCGACTTCACCGGCACGGTGGACGGCCGGCAGATGTCGGGCGATTTCAAGGACGAGAAGGGCGGCGGCGGCAAGTGGACCGCTAGCAGGAGATAGGAATAGTTGGAGTTCCGGGCAATCGGCAGATTGCCCGGCGGGGTTCTAAGCCAGCCTTTTAGGCAGGCCCTACAAAGCCGATGTAAGTCCCGCAGGCGTGCTCGGGCGGCACGAGCATCGCCTGCTCTCCGGTATTGCGGATGCCGCGTGCCGGCGGCGGCACGCCGTGATCGGCGAGCCACTTCGCCGCCGCATCCATGCTCTTGGTGCGAAAGAGCGCCTGGAACGGTCCCTCGCCCCGCTTCGCGAGCGCACTGGCCGCGACGCCGGGCGCGAAGGGCTGCGCCAGGGTGACACCCGCGCCGCCGAAGACAAAGGGCACCATTTCGGCATGGATGACGGTGCCGCGCTCCGCCTTCGGAACGGGGACGCCGAGCGCCGCCGCATACCGGGCAGCGGCGGAGCCGATGTCGCGCACGGCGATGTACACCCGCTCTAGCTTGTAGACGCCGTTGGGGTGCAGGGCGGGCTGCACGACCTCGCCGTCGACGGCACGCAGCCAGGGCAGGTCCAGCGTTCCTTCGCCTGCCAGCGCGATGTCGAGGAGACCCTCTTTCCCCGGGACGATGCAAAGGCGCGCGTTCTCGAGGGCCGCAAGAAGCTCCTCGCCTTGCCGCAGCAGCAAGAACCCGAGCGCGCCGAACGACGCCTGGGTTCCCCCCAGGGTGACGTGGTCGACGCGCGTGAACACCCTACTCCGGCTTGATGCCGGCCCGCTTCGCCACCGCCGCCATGCGCTTCAGGCCTTCCTGCGTCCACTGCGTGACGACCTCGGGCGCGGAGCCGATCGGCTCGAGCCCCTGCGCGACGAGCTTGTCGCGCACTTCGGGGTTCTGGACGGCGTTCGCAAGCTCCGCGTGCAGTCGCTCGACGATGGGCTTCGGCGTGCCGACCGGCACCACGAGGGAGGCCCACGTGCGCCATTCGAATCCCTTCACGCCGGATTCCGACATGGTCGGGACTTCCGGCAGGAGCGGCGAGCGCGAGCCGCTCGGCACCCCGAGCGCCCGCATGCGTCCGGAGCGGATGTAGGGCAGGACGATGGACACGGCGCTGAAGTGCACCTGCACCTGGTTCGTGATGACGTCGAGCGCCGCCTGCGTCGCCCCGCGGTAGGGAATGTGCGTGATGTAGATGCCGGTCGCGGCCTTGAAGGCTTCCATGGCGACGTGCTGCGGGCTGCCGTTGCCGCCCGAAGAATAGTCCAGCTTGCCCGGCTCGCGCTTCGCGAGCTCGATGAGATCCGGCACGCTTTTCACCGGCAGGTCGTTGTTGGCGACCAGCACCCAGGTGATGCCCGCGACGACGCCCACGGGAGCGAAGTCCTTCACCGGGTCGTACCCGACCGGCCGGATGTTCGGGATCATCGTCAGGATGCTGTCGTTCAGCACGCCGACCGTGTACCCGTCCGCGGCTGCGCGCTTCACGCGCTCGGCGCCGATGGAGCCGGCCGCGCCCGGCTGGTTCTCGATCACGATCGGCTGTCCGAGACCCTCGCCCATCTTCTGCGCGACGATGCGGACCATCACGTCGACCGCGCTGCCGGCCTGCAGGGGCATCACGAACAGAAGCGGCTTGGCCGGATAGGACTGCGCCGCCGCGGGAAGCGAGGCGGCGGACAAGGCAGCGAGCGCGACGGCAGCCGCCGCCTGGACGAATCGCATTGTTCTATGCCTCCGGAAGCTTCTTGTGCGAGCCGTCGCAGAACGGCTTGCCGGCGGTGCGCTTGCAGCCGCAGAGCCACACCTTCTGCGCCTCGCTCATCGTGAACTTGACCGGGCCGAACTCGCTGCCCTTGTGGGAGCCGTCGCAGAACGGCTGGCGCTTGGAGCGCCCGCACGCGCACCACCAGTAATCGCCGGGGGCAAGCTCGACGGCAAACGGGCCCTTCTGCGCGACGAACGGATCCGCCATGGGTCTCCTCCCACGGAAGATCTTACTTAAAAGCCCCCCGGGTCGGCGTAGTTCTCGAACCTGGTGTGTTGCCCCAGGAAGGTCAGCTTGACGGTGCCGATCGGACCGTTCCGCTGCTTGCCGATGATGACCTCGGCCAGGCCGCGCTGCTCCTCGGGCAGGTCGGGCTTGTACACCACCTCGCGGTAGATGAACATGATGACGTCCGCGTCCTGCTCGATGGCGCCCGACTCGCGCAGGTCGGACATGACCGGGCGGCGGTCCGGGCGCTGGTCGACGGCGCGATTGAGCTGCGAGAGCGCGATGACCGGCACGTCGAGCTCCTTGGCCATCGCCTTCAGCGAGCGCGAGATCTCCGAGATCTCGGTGGCGCGGTTCTCGCCCTGCGTGGTCGAGCCCATGAGCTGCAGGTAGTCGATGACGATCAGCCCGAGCTTCGAGTACTGCCTTTTCAATCTCCTCGCCCGCGCGCGCACTTCCAGGGCCGTGAGCGCGCCGCCTTCGTCGATGTAGATCGGCGTCTCGTGCAGCTTGGCCATCGCGTCGGAGAGCTCGCTCCACTCGCGGTCGTTCAGCTTGCCCGTGCGCATCTTGTGCTGGTCCACGCGCGCGATCGAGCCCAGCATGCGCATGGCGAGCTGCGTTGCGCTCATTTCCATCGAGAAGATCGCCACCGGCAGCCCGTTGTCCACCGCCACGTGCTCGGCGATGTTCAGCGCCAGCGCCGTCTTGCCCATGGAAGGCCGCGCCGCGACGATGACCAGGTCGCCCGCCTGCAGCCCGGAGGTCATCTGGTCGATGCGGGTGTAGCCGGTCGGCACGCCGGTGACGTCCGAGGGGTTGTCGCGGTGGTACAGGTGGTCGATGCGCTCGAAGACGCGCGCGAGCACCGGCTTGATCTCGAGCAGGCCCTGGTCGCGGCGTGCGCCCGACTCGGCGATCTGGAAGATCTTCGACTCGGCCTCGTCCAGCATCTGGCCGACGTCCTTGCCGGAGGGGCTGAGCGCGTCCTCGGCGATGCCGGTCGCCACCTGCGCGAGCCGCCGCTGCACCGCCTTCTCGCGCACGAGCTCGGCGTAGCGCCGCACGTTGAGCGCGCTCGGCGTGTTCTGGGCGAGCGCGCCCAGGTAGGCCGGCCCGCCGGTCTTGTCCTTGTCCTCGCTGCCCTCGATCGACTCCGAGACGGTCACCACGTCCGCCGGCTTCGAGTGCTCGATCAGCTTGGCGATGTGGCGCCAGATGCGGCGGTGGTCGTCGCGATAGAAGTCGTCCGGACCGACGACGTCGGCGACCCGGTCGAAGGCCTGGTTGTCCAGCAGCAGCGCGCCGAGCAGCGACTGCTCGGCCTCGATCGAGTGCGGCGGCGTCTTGAACGGAAGGACGTTTTCCTGCGGCGCAGGCGCCGTTTGCTGCGGCAACGCCATTTGTTTTATCTCCCCTCTGAAGCGAGGCCGATCATAAGGAACCCGCCGCGAGCGTGCTGTGGATAAAACCGTGGATAAGCGGTGAGCAACAAGGGGACAAGCTTTGCATTTCCTGTAGAGCGTCCGCCGCCATGCGCCCGCGTTTGCCTCTGAAAAAGCCCGGGGCTGTCATTTTATACAGTACAGTCGCGCGCGGCGGCAAAAGAAAATTTGCGCGCTGTTGCCGCAAAGCGTCGCGGCGCGCGCCGGGTTGCCAACAAGTTGACAGCGGCAAAGAAAAGGGGCCCGAAGGCCCCATTTCTTTCGAAGAAGCGAGAAGCCTTACTGCTCGCCGAGCACGGATACCTTGATCGTCGCGGTGACGTCGGTGTGCAGGGCGACCTGGATCGGGTAGTCGCCGACCTGCTTGAGCGGGCCCTGCGGCATGCGGATGTGCGAGCGCTCGACCTCGTGGCCTTCCTTCTTCAGCGCCTCGACGATGTCGTAGTTCGTCACCGAGCCGAAGAGGCGGCCGTCCGGGCCGGCCTTCTGCGTGATCTGGATGGTGAAGCCCTCGAGCTTGCCCGCCTGCGCCTGCGCCTTGCCGAGCTGCTCGGCCTGCGCCTTCTCCAGCTCCGCGCGGCGCGCCTCGAACGCCTTCAGGTTCTCCTGCGTGGCGCGCTTCGCCTTGCCCTGGGGAATGAGGAAGTTGCGGGCGAATCCGTCCTTCACCTTGACCACGTCGCCGAGGTTGCCGAGGTTCGCCACCTTTTCCATGAGGATGACTTGCATGGCTCGCCCCTTACGCCCGGTTGTGCAGGTCGGTGTACGGCAGCAGCGCGAGGAAGCGCGCGCGCTTGATCGCCACCGACAGCTGCCGCTGGTAGCCGGCCGAGGTCCCGGTGATGCGGGCCGGGATGATCTTGCCGGTCTCGTTCACGAAGTCCTTGAGGACCTCGATGTCCTTGTAGTCGATCCACTCGACCTTCTCGGCCGTGAAGCGGCAGAACTTGCGGCGGCGGAACAGCGCCCGCTGGCCCTTGTCCTTCTTGTCCTTGCCGAACTTCCCCTTGCCCTTGCCCTTCAGTCCTCTGCGTGGAGGCATGTCAGTTTCCTTCCAAAAATTCGATTTCGGTCGTATGCAGGACCAGCTTCTTCGAGCGGGCGCTCTTCGCGCCGAGGAATCCCCTCACCTTGACCTCGGCGCCGGGCCGGGCGGCTGCGATCAGCCGGGCCTGCGCCTCGAACGCCACGGCGGGGATCTCCGCCTTTACCTTGCGCTTGCCCCGCGCCTCCTGCTGCTCCGACTCGTGGTCCAGCCTGAATTCCACGACCGGCACGCCGGCGGGGGTGTAGCGCAGCTCGCTGAGCTCTAGAAGCCTTCCCTGGATCTCTATCTTGTTCAGCTGGCCGGCGCCGCCGCGGGAGCCTCGGCCGGCCGGGATTCGCTCGCGCGCTCGCCGCGCCCTTCCATCATCGACTTCGACTTCTCCTCGCGCATCATCGGCGAGGGATTCGTGACGGCCTTGGGCATCTGCACGATGAGGTGGCGCAGCACCGCGTCGGAGAACTTGAACGAGTGCTCAAGCTCCGCGAGCGTCTCGTTGTCGCATTCGATGTTCATGAGCACGTAGTGCGCCTTGTGCACCTTCTGGATGGGATAGGTGAGCTGGCGGCGGCCCCAGTCCTCGAGGCGGTGCACCGTGCCCTGGCGGCCGGCGATGACGTTCTTGTAGCGCTCGACCATCTGCGGCACCTGCTCGCTCTGGTCGGGATGGACGATGAAGACGATCTCGTAATGTCGCATGCTCTAGTTAACTCCTTGATCCTATGGGTAAAGCCCAGCTGCCATGCGGAGCAGCGTGAGCAGGAAATTCCACCCGTGGAAGCGTGGAAGGGGGCGAATTCTACCCTAGTCCGGGCCGCCGATGCCGAGCTCCTTCTTGACCGATTCCAGCACCGGTCCGACCTTCTGGACGGCCCGGCGGATCTTGTCCGCGTCGGTTTCCAGCGTTCGGGACCAGAAGTCCAGGGCCTGCGGCTTCGTTTCGACGAGCGTCGGGTCCGGCGGGGTGTAGTCAGCCATTCCCCTGAGACTTGCGGCCGCCGCCTTTGTTCTGCCGGCGCCGCACGGACTCGAAGAGGCACACGCCGGCCGCCACCGAGACGTTCAGGCTTTCCACCGCGCCGCGCATCGGGATCTTGACCAGGATGTCGCAGGACTCGCGGGTAAGGCGGCGCATGCCCTCGCCTTCCGCGCCGAGCACCCACGCGATGGACCCGGGGAGGTCCGCTTCGTGGAGCGTCTTTTCCGCCCGCTCGTCCGCGCCGACGATCCAGATGTTCCTTTCCTTCAGGTCGGAAAGGCAGCGCGCGAGGTTGGTCACCATGAGATAAGGAGTCAGCTCGGCCGCGCCGCTCGCGACCTTGGAGACGACGGGCGTGAGGCCCACCGCCCGGTCCTTCGGCGCGATGACCGCGTGCACGCCGGCCGCGTTGGCGACCCGGAGGCAGGCGCCCAGGTTATGCGGATCGGTCACGCCATCCAGCACGAGCAGGAAAGGATGCTCGATCTTTTCCAGGACTTCCTCGAGGGAAGACGCGAGAGGGCCCGCCGAGATCCGCGCGACCACGCCCTGATGCCGCTCGCCGAAACCGTCGAGGCGCGCCTTGTCGACCTTCATGACGCGCACATGGGCGCGCTCGGCGGCGGCGAGCAGGTCCTTCATCCGGCTGTCCTGGCGCGCTGCGTCGACCATCAGCTCCAGCACCGACTTCGGGTCGGCGCGCAGGCGAGCGAGCACGGGGTGGAATCCGAGGACGATGCGCGCGTCGCTCGCGCCCTTCATGCCGGCACCAGGTCGATCTTGCGCGTGTCGAGGTCCACGCGCACGAGCTTCACCTTCAGCCGGTCGGCGAGTCGAAAGCGCTTGCCGCTCCTCTCGCCGAGGAGCGTGTGGCGCGCGGCGTCGTGCCGGAAGTAATCGCGCCCGAGCTCCGAGATGTGCACGAGCCCGTCGACGAAGTATTCGTCCAGGGTGACGAACAGGCCGAAGGGCGCGACGCCGGTGATCGTGCCGGCGAACGTGCGGCCGACGTGGTCGCGCATGTAGTAGCACTTGAGCCAGTTCTCCACGTCCCGGCTCGCATCGTCGGCGCGGCGCTCGGTCTCCGAGCAATGGCGGCCGAGCGCCTCCCAATCGACGTTATCATACCAGCCATTCCTCAGGAGGGCCTTGATGACCCGATGCACGACGAGGTCGGGGTAGCGGCGGATCGGCGAGGTGAAGTGGACGTAGGCCTCGAAGGCGAGCCCGAAGTGCCCCACGTTGCCGGGACTGTAGACCGCCTGCTTGAGCGAGCGCAGGAGGATCGTCTGCAGGAGGGCGAAATCGGCCCGCTTGCGGATCTTCTCGAGGAGCTGGGCGTAGTCCTTCGGCCGCGGGATCTCGCCGCCGGGAAGCTGCAGGCCGAGCTCGGCGAGGAAGTCGCGCAGCGCGCCGACCTTCTCCGCCGCCGGCACGTCATGGATGCGGTAGAGCGCCGGATGCTCGCGCCGGGCGATGAAGTCGCCCGCGCAGACGTTGGCCGCGAGCATGCATTCCTCGATCAGGCGGTGGGCGTCGTTGCGCGGCTCGGCGACGATGCGCTCGATCTTGCCCTTCGCGTCGAAGAGCATGCGCGTCTCGACCGTCTCGAAATCGATCGCTCCCCGCCGCTCGCGCGCGCCCAGGAGCGCCTTGAAAACCCCGTACAGGTGCTCGATGTGCTCGGGAGCCTTCCGCGCCGAGATCTGCTCCCATACCTTGGTGTACGTCAGGCGGGCGTGCGAGCGGAAGACCGCGTTGTAGAACTCGTAGCGCGCGATCTCGCCCTTCGGCGTGACGGACATCTCGCACACCACTGCGAGCCGGTCGACGCTTGGATTGAGCGAGCACAGGCCGTTCGAGAGCTTCTCCGGCAGCATCGGGATCACGCGGCGCGGGAAATAGACCGACGTGCCGCGCTCGCGCGCGTCGAGGTCGAGGGGATCGCCGTGGCGCACGTAGTGGCTCACGTCGGCGATCGCCACCCAGAGGCGGAATTCCTTGCCGCGCTGCTCGCAGTAGACCGCGTCGTCGAAGTCCTTCGCCGTCTCTCCGTCGATGGTGACGAAGTGCAGGTTGCGCAGGTCCCGCCTTCCTCTCCAGTCCTCCTCCGAGACGGTTTCAGGCATGGCCTTGGCCGCGGCCAGGGCGCGCTTGGAGAACTCGTGCGGCAGGTCGAACTTGCGCAGCGCGATCTCGATCTCCATGCCCGGGTCGGCATGGTGGCCGAGCACCTCGGCGACGCGGCCGAGCGGCTGCGCGTGCCGGCTGGGCTGCGCGATCAGCTCGAGCGTCACCACGTCGCCGGCCTTCGCGCCGCCCGTCTCCGCCGGCGGCACGAGAATGTCCTGCGCGATGCGGCGGTCCTCGGGCACGACCAGCAGGACGCCGCGCTCGTTGAGAAGCCGCCCGACGATGCGCCGCTTGGCTCGCTCCAGCACCTCCACGATCGTCCCCGTGGGACGGCCGCGATGGTCGCGCCCGGTCACGCGCACCGCGGCCCGGTCGCCGTGCAGCACCTGGCGCATTTCCGCGGGGGCGAGGAAGATCTGCGCGCCCGGCTCGTCCGGCACGAGGAAGCCGTGGCCGTCCGGATGGCCCTCGATGCGGCCGGCGAGCACGTCGATGCGCTTGGCGACGAGGAGGGCGCCGGCTCGGTTCACCAGCACTTCGCCCGCACGCTCGAGCGCAGCCAGGTCCTGCTCGAACGCCTCGCGTTCGCGCTTTTGCAGCCGCAGGCGCTTGCCGAGCTCCCTCGGCGTGAGCGGCTCGCCGGCGCGCTCGAGCTCCGCGAGGACGGCGGCGCGGTAGCCGCGCTGGTGGTCCGCGGGCCGGCGCTCAGGCCGAGCGCGGCGCCTCAAGGCAGTCCTGGAGAGTTTTTTTCGTGGCACTGAGGTAGAATTCGCGGCCTCGCCGAGGTGGCGGAATTGGTAGACGCACTAGGTTCAGGTCCTAGCGCTGGCAACAGTGTGGGGGTTCGAGTCCCTTCCTCGGCACCAATCCCACGCGGGGCCCAAGTCTAATCGAGTTCCCGCGCTACACCGCATCGCCGTCGTCCCTATAGCGGCTTATTCCGGCCCGACCGGCGCACGCCCCTAGTCCCGGGCGCTCATTGCCGGACGGAGCTCCGCCGACGACCATGGCTGGGTGCAGCCCGGCAGCCTCGATTTCCGCAGGGCGTCGCAGCGTCACCAGATCGGCGCGTTGCGCGCCCGCGCCGCGCTGCGCGTGCAGTGCCTCTCCAGCGAGGCCGCCTTCGCGGAGCTGGCGATCCATTGGAACCGTCTCCACGAGGAGACGGCGAGCGCCAGCGTCTTCAATTCCTGGCTGTGGCAATTCCACTGGTGGAAGGTCTATGGACGCGGACAGCCGCTCAGGGTGCTCGTCGCCCTGCGCGGCGACAATCCCGTCGGCATCCTGCCGCTCTATGTGCAGACCGAACGCGTCCTGGGCCGCCCGGTGCGCGTGCTGCGCCTCGTTGGCACCGGCGCGGATACCAACCCCGACGATCTCGGCCCGGTGCTCGCCGCGGCGCACGAGCGTGACGCCGCCCGTACGCTCGCCCGGGCGGCAGCGCGCCTGCCGGACGGCGACCTGCTCCTCGCCAGCGACCTGGACCCGGACAGCCCCTTCGCCGAGGAGCTCGAGCTCGCGCTGCGGCGCGAGCGGCGTCCCAGCAGCCGCGGGAGCACGGAGCGCATCGCCTTCATCGAGCTGCCGCGCGCCTGGGAAGACTATCTCGGCTCGCTGAGCGCCAACCGGCGCGCCGATATCCGCCGTGCGCGGCGCCGGCTCGCGGCTGCGCACGCGGTCCGCTTCTTCGTCTGGGAGGATGCGGCGCGGCTCGACCAGGCGGCCTGCGTGCTGGCCGATCTGCACCGCCGCCGCTGGGCGGCCGCGGGCGGCAGCGAATCTTTCGCCACGCCGCA
Source organism: Clostridia bacterium (assembly GCA_050261755.1). Taxonomy (GTDB): domain Bacteria; phylum Pseudomonadota; class Gammaproteobacteria; order Burkholderiales; family SG8-39; genus SCGC-AG-212-J23. The sequence goes on along the minus strand of JBLNDP010000101.1, from coordinate 469 downwards.
ATACCTGGAGTTCCACCGCAGCATCATCAGCTCGACCTTCGCGCGCGGCTGGCTGCGGCTCTACTGCCTCGAGATCGACGGGACGGTATCGGCCATGCTGTATTGCTACCGTTTCCGCAACCGCGTCTTCCTCATGCAGGGCGGCTTCGACCCGGCATGGTCGCCGTGGAAGCCGGGCACGGTGCTTCTCTCGCACGCCATCGAGGACTCCATCCGCGAGGGCAACGAGGTCTTCGACTTCCTGCGCGGCCAGCACCGCTACAAGGACGGCCTCGCGAAGGGCGCGCGCGAAACGATCTACATCGCGGGCTTTCGCCGCAACGCCGGCAGCCTGCTCTTCCGGCTGAAGCCGCCGTACGTGCCCATGCAGCGCACCGCCTGGCGCGCGCGCCTCGGGCGGTGGGTGCGCGCCCGTCTCGCACGCTCGGGCACATGCTAAATTCGGCCGCATGGAATATCGCCTCCTGGG
>JBLNDP010000100.1:0-13809 GCA_050261755.1 Clostridia bacterium | reverse complement strand
CCTTCTTCTTCGCCGGCAGCGTGATCGGCAGCAGCTCGCCTTTGTAGAAGCCTTCCTTCTCCGCGGTGGCGTACTTCTGCTGCGACGCGAGGGCGAACTCGTCCGCCTGCTCGCGCGTGATGCCGAAGTCCTTGGCGACGTTGTCGCCCGTCTCGGGCATGGAGTGGTTGCCGTACTGCTTGATCGCGCGCGGGTTGGGAAAGCGCACGCCGATCGTCGTGTCGTAGAGCTTCGCGTCGCGTCCGAAAGCGCTGTCGGGCTTGCTCATGACGTATGGCGCGCGCGTCATGTGCTCGACGCCACCGGCGACGTAGAGGTCGCCTTCCCCGCAGGTGATGGCACGGGCGGAGTCCACGACCGCCTGCAGGCCGCTCGCGCACAGGCGGTTCACGGTGGCGCCCGGAACGGTAGGCGGCAGGCCGGCGAGCAGCGAGGCAAAGCGCGCCACGTTGCGGTTGTCCTCGCCCGCCTGGTTCACGCAGCCGAGGATCACGTCGCTGATCTCGGCCGGATCGACCTTGTTGCGGCTCACGACTTCCTTGATGACCTCGCCGGCGAGGTCGTCCGGCCGGACCGGCGAGAGCTTGCCGGCGTGCCGGCCGATGGGGCTGCGCAATCCGTCGTAGATGTAGGCGTCGAGCATGGGCGAAAACTCCTCGTTTTCAGGGGGACTACTCGGGTGTGAGCAACGATACGCCGAGCTGCGCGCGGCGTCGCAGCCACGGGCTCGGACGATAGCGGGGATCAAGTTGCGCGGCGTGCATCGCCTCGAGGACCTGCAGTATCTTTCCGGCGCCGAGCGCGTCGCCCAGGCCGAGCGGCCCCTTGGGGTAGCCCAGGCCGAGCATCACCGCGCGGTCGAGGTCCTCCGGGCTGCAGATGCGCATCTGCATGATGTCGCAGCCCACGTTGACGATATGGGCCACCACGCGCTGCGCCACGAAGCCCGGGGAATCCTGGATGAGGGACACCGGCGTGCCGTCCGAGGCGAGGAGGGCGTGCGCGGCGTCCCGAATCTCTTTCCGCGTCGAAGGATTCGACATGAGGGTGCGGCGCTTGGCGAAGCCGAAGAGCGGGTCCACCGCCACCGTGCGCGCGGGATCGAGGCCGAGCTCGAGCGCCGCAGTAGTGGCGTCCTTGCCGAGCGGCGCCACGAAATTGACGGTGGAGGGCGTGGGCTTGCCTTCGACCCTCGCTTCGAGCTTCGAAAACAGGTCCTTCAGCTCCGGTACGCACCAGACGGCTTCGGGCTTTTGTGCAGAAACTTCTTCCTCCGGGACCGCAACGGCGGCGCCGTCCTTCCCGTATTCGTACCAGCCGCGGCCGGTCTTGCGGCCGAGGAGGCCGGCGGCGACGCGGGCTTCCACGAGGAAGGAGGGCTTGTACTTCGGCTCCTCGAAGTACTGGTGGTACATCGACTGCATGACGGCGTGGTTGACGTCGAGGCCGACGAGGTCCATGAGGCCGAAGGGGCCGATGCGGAAGCCGGCGCCGTCGACGAGGATGCGGTCGATCGTGGCGAAGTCGGCCACGCCTTCGGACAGGACGCGCAGCGCCTCGGGCACGAACGCCCGGCCTGCGTGGTTGACGATGAAGCCCGGCGTGTCCTTGCAGCGCACGGCCGTGTGGCCGAAGCGCTTCGCGAGCGCCGTGAGCGCGTCCGTCGCCCAGGCCTCGGTGCGAACGCCGGCGACCACCTCCACGATCTTCAGCACCGGCACCGGGTTGAAGAAGTGATAGCCGGCCACGCGCCCAGGCCGCTTGCACGCGGCAGCCATGGCGGTGACCGAGAGCGAGGAGGTATTGGAGGCGAGGAGGGTGTCCTCCGGCACGATCGCCTCGAGGGCGGCGAAGAGCTTGCGCTTCGCCTCGAGGTCCTCGACGATCGCCTCGATCACCACGTGCGCGGGCTTCAGCGCTTCCAGCGAGGCCACCACTTCGATGCGCTGCACGATCTTCTCGGCTTCGCCCGCCGCGACCTTGCCCTTCTCGACGAGCTTTCCGAGCGCCTGTGCGATGCTTTCGCGTCCCTTCTGGGCGGCGCCCGGCTGCGCGTCGTAGAGCAGCGTGCGCGCGCCGCATTGCGCGAGGACCTGCGCGATGCCGCGTCCCATGGTGCCCGCACCGGCGACGGCGGCGACGAGGTCTGCTCGGAAGGCGTCTAGCATGGGGAAGACACTATTGTAGTGCCGAGCGGCGGCTATAATCGCCCGCAGGAGGAGGTGCCGCGATGAAATACCAGAAGATCCTGCTGGCATACGACGGCTCCCAGGAAGGCAAGCGTGCGCTGCTCGAGTGCGCCGACCTGGCGGGGTTCCTCAATGCGCAGACCTGCCTGCTCGCCGTGGCGAGCATGCCGCCGTCGCTCTTTCTCACGGAGGGCTTCGTCCCCGAGGAGCTCCTCGAGGAGGAAAAGAAGCGCACGCAGGCCATCCTCGACGAGGGCATCCGCACGCTGCGCGAGCGCGGCTTCAATGCGAACGGGCAGCTCGCGGTGGGCGAGCCGGTGGAGGAGATCTGCCGCCTCGCGAAGAGCATGGGCGCCGACCTCGTGGTGGTCGGGCACAACCAGAACACTTCCTTTGCTGCCCGCTGGTGGAAGGGCTCGGTCGGCAAGACCCTGCTCGACTACGCGCCGTGCAGCATCCTGATCGCCCTCTCCAAGCCCTGACATGCGGCTCGCGCTCGTCCTCGCGGCGGCCCTCGCCGCCGCGTCGCCGGGCGCGATAGCCCAGACGGCGCCCAAGCCGGCGAAGAAGCCGGCGGCGCGCGTCGACGACACGCGCTCGCGCCAGCTCCTCGAGGAGGCCGACGCAGCGCTGCAACGAGGCGATTTCCCCGCGGCGGAGGCCGCGTCGCTCCGGCTGCTGGAGGAGAACATCCGCGCCTTCGGCCCGGACCACCCGAACGTCGCGGCGGCGCTCAACCGCCTCGGCGCCGCGCACTACCGGCAAGGCAAGTTCAACGAGGCGGAGGGCGACTTCCGCCGCATGCTGACGATCTACGAGCGCAAGCTCGGGCCGAACGACGAGGCGACCGCCGCGGCCCTGAACAGCCTCGGGCTCGTGCTCGAGAAGCTGGGCGACTATCCCGGCGCCGAGACGCTGCTCCGGCGCGCGGTAGCGATCCTCGAGAAAAAGCTCGGGCGCGACCATCCGAACACCGCGACCGTGGTGTCGAACCTCGCGCGCGTGCTCGACAGCCAGGGCAAGTTCGCCGCCACGGTCACGCAGCCCGGCTCGAAGCCGCCGGCGCGAGGCGACGCGGCCCGCCTCGCGGCGCTCGCGCAGGAAGCGATCAACCGCGGCGAGTACCGCCAGGCCGAGACGCTGCATGACCAGGTGCTCGCCATCCACCTCAAGACGCTCGGCACGGACAACGCGGAGACGGCGAACTCCATGTCCAACCTGGCCTACGTCTATACCTTGCAGGGCCGATACGCCGACGCGGAAAAGCTTTATCGGCAGGCGCTCGCCGTGCGCGAGAAGGTGTTGGGCGCGGACCACCCCGACGTCGCGGTGAACCTCAACAACCTCGCCAAGGTGCTGCAGGAGCTCGGCAAGGACGAGCAGGTCACCGCCTCCGAGCAGCGCGCGCGCGCCCGGGCGGGCGGCCTGCTCGGGGCTTCCACCGAGGTGGAGGGGATGTACCGCCGCGCGCTCGCGATCCAGGAGCGCGCGCTCGGTAAGGAGCATCCGGATACGGCGAACACGCTGAACAACCTGGGGGGCATGCTGGCGCTGCGCGGCGATTATGCCCAGGCGGAGCAGATGCACCGCAGCGCGCTCGCCATCATGGAGAAGGTCTACGGCGAGCAGCACTACGCCACGGCGGGCGTGCTGACCTCGCTTTCGCAGGCGCTCGACCGGCAAGGCAAGGTCGTCGAGGCGGAGGCCTCCTACCACCGTGCGGTGGACATCTCGCGCAAGACCGGCAATCCGCGCAACCTGCTCATCAACACCTCGAGCCTGGGCTTCATGCTCGCGCGCCGCGGACGCTACCGCGACGCGCTCCCCTACTTCAAGGAAGCGCTCGAGACGCTCGACTTCCTGTACTCGCAGACGCGCGGCTACTCCGAGGAGACCCGACAGGCGTTCCTCTCCCAGTTCTCGGCGATCTACCGGGAAACCATCCGGGTCCTGATCAAGCTGAATTCGGACAATCCGAAGGGCGGCTACGACCGCGAGGCCCTTGCGGTCGCCTCGCGCAACCAGAGCCGCGTCTTCACGGAGATGATGCGGCAGGCTGACGTCGCGCGTTTCCAGGGCGAGCCCGCCTTCGTGCGGCTGCGCGAGCAGCGCGAGCGGCAGCAGGAGCGGCTCGCGCAGCTGCGCCAGGCGCGCGCGACGGTGCCGGTGACGCTCGCCAACGCGGAGCAGCGCGTCGCCGAGTTCGACCGCGACATCGGCGAGACGGCGAAGCAGCTGTCCGAGAACGAGGCGCAGCTCTGGAGCCAGTACCCGCGCTACATGGAGCTCGCCAATCCCCGGCCGGTCACCGTGGAGGACCTGCAGAAGCGCCTGCTCAAGCCCGACGAGGCACTGCTTTCCTACGTGCTGCTGCCGACCGAGGCAGTGATCTTCGCGGTGACCCAGGACGCCTTCCGCATGGTCGTGGCGCCGGTGCGGCGCGCCTCCATCGCCGAGCGGGTGCATCGCATCCGGCGCGCCATCGACAAGGTGGCGATCGGCGAATCGGTGCTTTTCCTGCGCGACATCGATCCCGACACGCTGCTCTCCCTGCATCGCGACCTGGTCGCCCCAGTCGCGGCCATGCTGGGCGACCGGCAGAAGGTCCTCGTCGTCGCGGACGGCCCGCTGCAGACCGTTCCCTTCGAGTTCTTCCTCACCGAGTACACCGATGCGCAGCGCGTGGCGTTCCAGCAGGTGCAGGACGCGTCGGATGGAAGCGCCGAGCGCCCGTACCTGGCCGAATACGAGGGGCTGGCGTACGCCGCGCGCAAGTACCGGTTCGCCTACCTGCCCAGCCTGTCGGCGCTCGCCTCGCAGCGGCTCTATCCGAAGCGCACGGCGCTCTCGAAGGTGGAGCTGGTCGCCTTCGCCGACCCCGTCTTCAATCCCGACGCCTTACGCCAGATGCCCGACCAGACGCTGCAGGCCCTCAATCGCCTCAACGTCGGCTTCGGCCGCACGACGAGCGGCACGCCGGCGATCCCTCCGCTCAAGGAGACGGCCGACGAGGCAAAGGAAATCGCCAACGTGCTCGGCGGGACGACGGAGCTCTACGTCGGCGACCAGGCGCAGGAGCGCGTCGCGAAGCTCGACGCCGGCCTGCGCTCGGCGCGCTTCGTCCTCTTCGCCACGCACGGCTTCCTCGGCGGCGAATACCTCTCGAGCGACCAGCCGCTGGAGGAAGGAGAGGTGCGCCGGCCTTCCGCGCGCACGCAGGCGCAGCCGGCGCTCGCGCTCACGCTGGTCGGCGACCTGAAGGGCGAGGACGGCCTCCTCACCATGAAAGAGGTCATCGAGGACCTGGAGCTCAACGCCGAGCTGGTCGCGCTCTCCGCGTGCAACACCGCCGGCGAATCGGCGCAGGCGAACAACGGCGAGGGATTCGCCGGCCTCACGCGCGCCTTCATGTATGCCGGCGCGAAAAGCCTGCTCGTGTCGCATTGGAGCGTCGACAGCCTCTCGACCCAGGCGCTCATGACCTCGACCTTCCGCAATATCAAGGCGGGCATGCCGGCGCTGCCGGCGGTGAACGACGCGCGCTCCCAGCTCCTCCGCGAAGGCTACACGCGCGGGCAATACCACTTCTCGCGCGCCCATCCGTTCTTCTGGGCGGCGTTCGTGTACGTAGGCGACTGATCCTTGGTCCTCGGGGCACTGCAAAAGAAGCTGCTGCGCTGGCTCGGAGTCGTCGCCGCCTCCACGGCGATCGCCGTGGCGCTTTCCGACACCGAGTGGCACCAGTCGCTCGAGAACGTGTACTACGACTACTGGCACGTGCTCGCCGGGCAGCGCTACGAGCCGAAGTACACGGCGGTCATCACCGTGGACGACCAGACGCTCCTCGCCCTGAAGGACGATCCGCTGGCGTTCTGGGCGCCGTACTGGGGCCAGGCCATGAGCACACTCCACGCAGCGGGGGCGAAAGCCGTCGGCCTGGACTTCATCTACATGGTGAGCGCCGAGGCCTGGCTGCGGAAGCTCAACCTTCCCGACACCAACATCAGCCGCGAGTACGACACGCCGTTTCGCGCCGCGCTGTCCGAGGGCGAGGCGATCCTCATCACCCACCTGGTGGAGCTGCCGAACGGCGACCTTGACCTGCTGCAGCCGCCGGACGACCAGCGGCTCCTGCTGCCGAACGGCAACAACGACCTCGGCATCGCCAACCTTCATCCCGACCCGGACAAGCACGTGCGCAGCTTCTACCCCGTCATGATTCCCGACGCGCGCGTGCCCGGCCTCGCCTTCAACATGCAGCTCGCGTTGCGCGCCGCCGGCGCCGATCCGAGCCAGTCGCAGTGGACGATCGCCGGGACGACCCTCAAGCGCGAGCTCAAGCGCTATCCGATCGGTTTCGCCGGGCCGCCCGGCACCATCCCGACGGTCTCGATGCTCACGCTTCTGCAACCCGATGCACTGAAGAGCCCCGAGGTGCAGGCGCTCAAGGGCCGCGTCTGCATCATCGCGGCAAACAACTCCGGCACGTCCGACCGGCACTTCACGCCCTATTCGCGCGGCGCGCACGCCGACCAGATGGCAGGCGGCGAGATCCACGCGAATATCGTCGAGACCATCCTCGGCGGGCGCTACCCGCGCTTCCTCAACGACGCGGAGGAGGCGGTATACGTCGGCCTCATCCTTGCCGCGGCGGTCTGGTTCTTCCTCAAGTTCAGCGTCGGCGGCGGCGCCGCCCTCGCGGTCGCGCTGCTCGTCGCCGCCGCGCCGCCGGCGTGGGTCGCCTTCCAGCACAACTGGATCCTGCCCGTGGCGGAAGTGCAGACGGGCCTCACGGTCGCGTTCCTCATGACGCTCGCCCTGCGGCTGACGGGCGAGGAGCGCGAGAAGTCGCGCGTGCGGCAGATCTTCGGCCGTTACGTGTCGGACGAGGTGGTGAACGTGCTGCTCGACGACGAGAACCGGCCCGACCTCTCGGGCGAGGCGCGCCTCGTGACGGTGCTCTTCTCCGACATCCGCGGCTTCACGACCATGTCCGAGAAGCTGTCGGCGCACGAGGTGGTGGAGATGCTCAACGCCTACTTCACGCGAGTCACCGCGCCGATCCTCGAGGAGGGTGGCCTGGTCGACAAGTACATCGGCGACGCCGTGATGGCGGTGTTCGGCTCCCCCGTTTCCTATCCCGATCACGCCCGCCGGGCGGTGCGCGCCTCGCTCGGCATGGCCCGCGAGGCGGCGGCATTCAAGGAATGGATGCAGCAGCGCTTTCCCGACCGCGGCTTGTCGACGTTCGGCATCGGCGTGGGATTGTTCACCGGCGAGGCCGTCATCGGCGACATCGGCACGCCGAAGCGGAAGGAATTCACGGCCATCGGCGACACGGTGAATGCGGCATCGAGGCTGGAGGGCGTGACCAAGGACATGAAGATCGTCATCGCCGCGTCGGAGTCCACCGTCCAGGCGGCCGGGGCGGGCGTGCGCACCGGCAAGATGGAGACGTTGACGGTCAAGGGCCGCGCCGAGGCGATCAATGTTTACGAGATCGTCGGGATCGACGACGCCGGCAACGCGTAGAATCGCCGCAACAGGGAGGAGATCATGCGGATCCTGGTTTTCGTTGCGCTGATCGCGGCCGCCGCGGCGGCGCAGGCGCAAAGCGACGTCGGGCTGGTGAACCTCGTCGCAGGCAACGTTTCCTTCGCGCCGGCTTCCGGTCCGGGCGGCAAGGCGAAGTCCTTCATGAAGGTGCGCGACGGCGACCGCTTCGACCTGCCGGCCGGGAGCCAGGTGCGGGTCGTCTACTTCGACGGCCAGCGCCAGGAGCGCTGGCAAGGGCCCGCGAGCTTCCGCGCCGGCCGCTCGCAGGGCAATCCGCTGAGCGGCAAGCCGGCCGAGGTCACCACGCTGCCCGGCGGGGTGTCGGCGCGGATTGCGCGCGTGCCGGAATTGATGCAGAACGCCAAGCTCGGCGGCATCCAGGTGCGCAGCGCCCAGGCGGCGCGGCCCGCCTCCCAGGGCGCGGTGGAGGAAGCGCGCGCCACCTATCAGAAGTTGCGGACGCAGCTTCCCGCGGACGACATTACGCCGGAGCTCTTCCTTTTTTCGGCGCTGAACGACTACCAGCTCTATGAGGAGATGGTGCCGGTCGTGAGCGAGATGCAGCGCAAGCAGCCCGACAGCGAAGAAGTGAGAAGCCTGGCCGCCTGGCTCGGCAGCCGCCGCGGCGCGAAGTAAAAAGTCGTGAAAGCGTTGTATAATCAATCTGTTACGGCGTCGACGGCGTGATATAAGTCCTCGCGCGAACGGACCCGTCCCGGTAAGCTTCTTCGCGTCATATGGGAGACCACCAACAATGAAGACGATCCTCAAGACACTCGGACTCGCGGCCCTCTTCGCCGCGGCCAACGCGTTCGCGCAGGCGGACGTCGGCCTCATCAACCAGCTCAACGGCAACGTCTCCTACACGAGCGGCGCCGGCAAGGCGCAGGCCAAGGCGTACATGAAGGTGCGCGAGGGCGACCGCTTCGCCGTGCCGGCGGGCGCGCAGCTGCGCCTCGTGTACTTCAAGAACGGCCGCCAGGAGAGCTTCACCGGCCCGGCCGCGTTCACCGCGGGCGCCGAGCAAAGCACCGTGCAGAGCGGCGCGCAGCCGCAAGTGGCGACGCTGCCGGCCGGCGTGTCGCAGAAGATCGCGCAGACCCCGGAGCTCATCCAGATCGCGAAGCTGGGCCGCTCGGGCGGCGTGGCGGTGCGCGGCGTGAACAGCGCGCAGCGGCTGACGCCGCAGCAGCAGGCCGAGGTGCGCCAGGCGCGCCAGACTTACGACCAGCTGCGCAAGACCGCCGCCTCCGACGACATCACGCCGGAGCTCTACCTGTACTCCGTGCTCCAGGACCACCTGCTCTACGACGACATGAAGACCGTCGTGGCGGAGATGCAGAAGCGCAAGCCGAGCGACCCGGACGTGGCCGTGATGGCCGAGTACGTCAAGGTCAAGACCGAGTCCAAGTAAGCGGTCGGTTTTCCCAGCGAAAGGCCCGCTCCGGCGGGCCTTTTTCTTTCTAGAATCCGGCTCTCATGAAGGGCCGGCTCGAGGACTACCGCATGCTGACCGGCCGGGGGCGCTACGTCTCCGACTGGACCTTGCCCGCGCAGGCGTGGGGGTATTTCGTGCGCTCCGACCGGGCGCACGCAAAGATCCTCTCCATCGACCCGCAAGAGGCGCTGAAAAGCCCCGGCGTCGTGGCCGTCATTACTGGGCAGGAGCTGGTGGATGCCGGTCTAAAGGCCATCCCCGCCGCCGCGCCGTTCAAGTCGCGCGACGGCTCCGAGCAGCGTCCCGCCCAGCGCCTTTCGCTTGCGCACGAAGTGGTGAGGCACGTGGGGGAGCCGCTCGCGCTCGTCGTCGCGGAGACTGCGGCACAGGCCCAGGACGCTGCCGAGGCGCTGCTCGTCGAATACGAGGACTTGCCGGCCGTGGTAACCGCCGAGGAGGCGGTCGCTGCCGGTGCGCCCCAGCTTCATCCCGGCGCGCCAGGCAACGTCGTGCTCGACTGGGCCGGCGGCGACGAGGCGGCGACGAACGCCGCTTTCGCGAAGGCCGCCAAGGTGGTGAAGCTCACCGCATACCACTCGCGCGTGGTCGGCAATCCCATGGAGCCGCGTGCGGCCATGGGTTCCTACGATCCGGCGAGGGATCTCTACTTCCTTCACGCCACGACGCAGGGCGTCGGGCCGATGCGCGGCCAGCTGTCGGCCGTGCTCGGCGTGCCGCCGGCGAAGGTGCGCGTGGTGGCCGAGGAAGTCGGCGGCGGTTTCGGCGTGCGCTTCAACGCCTACCCGGAATACGGCGCGCTGCTCTATGCGGCGAAGAAGCTCGGCCGCCCGGTGAAATGGATCGGCACGCGCAACGAGGTCTTCCTCGGCGACGAGCAGGCGCGCGACATCGTGCATACCGGCGAGCTGGCGCTCGACGGCAATGGCCGGATCCTCGGCATGCGCTTCGACTACCTGTCGAACATGGGCGCGTACGTCGCCTTTACCGGCTCGGTGGTGAACACCCTGGGCCTCATCAACGTGAACTGCGGCGTCTACGACGTGCAGGCGGTGCACGTGCGGGGCCGTCTCGTCCTCACGAACACCGTGCCGACCGCGGCCTATCGCGGCGCAGGCCGGCCGGTCGCCTCCTACGCGCTCGAGCGCCTCGTCGACGAGGCGGCGCGGGAGATCGGCATGGACCCCGCGGAATTCCGCCGGCGGAACATGATCCCGGCGGCGAAGATGCCGTACAAGCTGGTAGGTGGCTTCGAGTACGACTGCGGCGATTTCGCCGCGGTCATGGACAAGGCGCTGGCCGCCGCCGACTGGAGCCATTACGGGGACAGAAGGAAAGAGTCCGAGAAGCGGGGCCGGCTGCGCGGCCGCGGCATCGCCACCTACATCGAGATGTCGGCGCCGGGCGGCTTCGCGGCGTACGACCAGGTGCTCGTCAACTGGGAGAAGGACGGCACGATCACCTTGCGCACCGCGTCCCACAACCACGGCCAGGGACACGAGACCACGTTCGCGCAGATCGTCTCTCGCTCGCTCGGGGTGCCGGTCGAGCGCATCCGCCTGCGCACCTCGGAGCCCGATTACGACCTGACCGCCAATCCCACCGGCGGCTCCCGCACGCTGCACGGCCTCGGCAGCGCGATGCACTGGGCATCGCAGGAGATCGTGAAGAACGGCATGGAGCTCGCCGCCGAGCACCTCGAGAGCGCGGCGGTGGACATCGAGTTCGGCGAGGGCACGTACCGCATCAAGGGGACGGACCGCGGCGTGCGCATCGACGAGCTGGCGAAGAAGTATCCCGGCAGGCTGGACCTCGACTTCCGCGAGCGTCCCAAGGCGCCCGGCACGTTCCCGAACGGCTGCCACGTGGCCGAGGTGGAGATCGACCCCCAGACCGGCGAGTCGGAGATCGTCTCCTACGTCGCGTGCGACGACGTCGGCAACATCATCAACCACCAGATCGTCGAGGGACAGATGCAGGGCGGCGTGACGCAGGGCGCCGGCCACATCTTCCTCGAGCAGGGCGTCTACGACGCGTCCGGCCAGCTCCTCACCGGCAGCTTCATGGACTACGCCATGCCGCGCGCGGGCCTCGTTGGCGGACTCTCGGTCATCGATCATGCCGTGCCCACGGCCACCAACCCGCTGGGCGCGAAGGGCGTGGGCGAAGGCGGCGTCACGGGTTCGATGCCGGCGCTCATGAACGCGGTGATGGACGCGCTTCGCTCCGCCGGCGTGCGGCAGTTCGATATGCCGGCGAGCCCGCGGCGGATCTGGGAAGCGCTACGGGCGGCTCGGCGCTGACGGTCGCCTGGAGCGCCGCGGCGGCGCTCGCGGCTGCGATGGGGATCGGCCGCTTCGCGTTCACGCCGCTTTTGCCGATGATGCAGGCCGACGCGGGCCTTTCTCTCGCGCAGGGCGGCTGGCTCGCCTCGGCCAACTACCTCGGCCACCTTGCCGGAGCGCTCGGCGCCGCGGCCCTCCCGGTGCGCGCCGCGCCGGCGATCCGCGCCGGCACCGTCGTGATCGCGGTCGCGACGCTCGCCATGGCGTTCACCTCTTCGCTCGCGTCGTGGATTGTGCTGCGCTTCGCGGCCGGGCTGGCGGCCGCCTGGGTCCTGGTCCACGTGTCGGCGTGGGCGCTGGGCCGCCTGATGCCATTGCGGCGTCCTCTCCTGAACGGGTTGGTCTACGCGGGCGTCGGATTCGGGATCGCGCTCGCGGGCGCCGGCGCGCTCCTCCTCATGGCGGCGGGCTCCGCCTCGCGCGAGGCGTGGGAGGTCCTTGCCGTGCTCTCCATCGCGCTTTCGCTTCCGGCCTGGTTCGCGATCGAGCCCGGAGGAACGCGGGCGGCTGGGGACGCGGACGGCGGCGCGGCTGCGCCGAGCGCGCTGCCCACCATCGTCTGCTACGGCATCTTCGGCTTCGGCTACATCATCCCGGCAACCTACCTGCCGGCGATGGCGCGCGAGCTCCTCGGCAGCGGGCCATCGTTCGGCTGGGCCTGGCCGGTGTTCGGCGCGGCCGCGGCCGCCTCCACCCTCGCCGCCGCGCCAGTGCTCGCCCGGCTCGACAATCGTCGGGTATGGGGCGCCAGCCATCTCGTCATGGCGCTGGGTGTCGTCGCGCCGGCCGTGTTTCCCGGCATCGCCGGCGTGCTCGCATCGGCGCTCCTCGTGGGGGGCACGTTCATGGTGGCGACGATGACCGGGCTGCAGGAGGGCCGGCAGCTTGCCGGGGCGGCTGCCGCGCGGTTGCTCGCCCTCATGACCGCCGCCTTCGGCATCGGCCAGGTGCTCGGTCCTCCGGCCTTCAACTTGCTCCTGCAACAGGGCTGGCGGATGTCCGGCCTCCTATGGGCGACGAGCGCGCTGCTCGCTGCAAGCGCCGCCTACCTCTTCCTCAAGCCGCTGGACTGACACTTATGCACCCTCTCATCGGAACCAAACTTCCCATCATCCAGGCGCCGATGGCCGGCGTGCAGGCGAGCGCCCTCGCCATCGCGGTATCGAACGCCGGTGGCCTCGGCTCCCTCCCATGCGCGATGCTGACCGCTGAGTCCCTGCGCGCGGAGCTCGACAAGGTGCGTGCGGCAACAAGCAAGCCGTACAACGTGAATTTCTTCTGCCACGCCGCGCCTGTACAGAGCGAGGCGCGCGAGGTGGCGTGGCGGAAATCGCTATCGGCTTATTACCGGCAGTACGGAATCGATGAAACCAAGATTCCCGCCGGCCCGGGGCGCGCGCCGTTCAACGACGAGTTCGCCGCGGTCCTGGAGCAGTATCGGCCGAGGATCGTGAGCTTCCACTTCGGCCTGCCGGAGCCGGCGCTCCTCGAGCGCGTCAAGCGCATGGGGGCGAAGGTGCTGTCTTCGGCGACGACGGTCGACGAGGCGCTCTGGCTGGAGGCACACGGCGCCGATGCGGTCATCGCGCAGGGAGTGGAGGCCGGCGGCCATCGCGGCATGTTCCTGACGGACGACCTTACGACGCAGATCGGCACGTTCGCCTTGCTGCCGCAGGTGGTGCGTGCGGTGAAGATCCCGGTGATCGCGGCCGGCGGCATCGCCGACGCGGACGGCGTTGCCGCGGCGCTTGCGCTCGGCGCTTCGGCCGCGCAGGTCGGCACCGCCTACCTCCTTTGCCCGGAGGCCACGACGACGCCCATCCACCGCGCGGCGCTGAAGAGCGAGTCCGCCCGCCACACGGCGCTGACGAACGTCTTCACTGGCCGCCCGGCGCGCGGCATCGTGAACCGCATCATCCGCGAGCAGGGGCCGATGAGCGCCCACGCGCCGGCATTTCCCCTCGCCACCTCGGCGATCGCGCCGCTGCGCGCCAAGGCGGAGGCGTCCGGTTCCGGCGACTTCTCGCCGCTCTGGAGCGGGCAGAATGCGGCCGGTTGTCGGGAAATTCCCGCAGGCGAGCTGACGCGGCTCCTCGCTTCGCGACTTTCCGCGCGGGGGCCATAGCTCTTTCGGACCACCGCCATCTCGCACGCGCCGCGCGGCGTCTGCGGTCTACTCGCGGTTCGCATGTGCGGGATTGCTGGTTACGTTGCCCTGACGGGGAGCCCTCCGGGCGCCTCGGCGGCTGGGCGTGTCCTGGAG
>JBLNDP010000099.1:0-3826 GCA_050261755.1 Clostridia bacterium | reverse complement strand
CGAAGATGTTCGACGCCATGGGCAAGCAGATCAAGGTGCCGGTGCTCATGCACTACGCCGAGAACGACCACTACTTCAACCCGGCGACCACCAAGCTCTGGTACGAGCGCTTCACCGCCGCAGGCGCCAAGGCGCAGTACGTGATGCAGCCTTCGTTCGGCAAGGACGGCCACTATCTCTTCGGCGAGCTGATCGGCGTGCGCTACTGGCTGCCGGCGGTCGAGAAGTTCCTCGGCGCGAACCACGTCGCGTTCAACGCGATCCAGGACGGCCCGCTGCAGCGCCTGTTCGCGCACGCGCCGACGCAGGTCACCACGGATTCGTGCAAGAGCCTCTACCGCGTGTTCCTGGAGTCGCCCGGCCCGCGTGCCTACGCGGTGAGCGACGACGGCCGTTGCGGCTTCGCCGGCGGCCTCGCCGATGCACGCGAGACCGCTCTGCGCGAGTGCCACAACGCCTCCGGCGGCACCTGTGCGCTCTACGCCGTGGATAGCGAAGTCGTCTGGAAAGGCGACGCGAAGACGATGCACGCAGGTGCCAAGCCTGCGGCGTCCGTCGGCTCGCGCTAGAAGCTAATTCTGCCTAGTTAGGCGCGCGCGTGCGCGCGTCGTCCGCGCGATCGACGTAGGTGATCCCGCTCGGCCCGAAGCCGCTGATCTGCACGACCGCCTCGCCCGAGCGCATCCAGTGGAAGTGGCTCGCGTTCGCGGGAACGACGAGGACGGAGCCCGCCGGGAAGGCATGCAGCCTCGCCGGATCCAGTTTCTCGCCGAAGCCGATATAGAACGTGCCCGAGATCACGGTGTACACCCGTTCCTCGGGATGGCGGTGCGGCGCAATCTTGTATCCGGCGGGTAGCTTCACGCGCGTGACGTAGGGAACCGCCTTGCGCGGATCACCGTAGAGGACGGAGCTCTGCCCGCCCGGTGGAATGGCGGCACTCGGCGCCCATTCGATCTGGTCCGGCGTTCGATGGATAAATGCCGCAGGGTCGCCCTCGCCGGCCGCTGCGGCGCTAAGCAGGATGCCGGACAGGAAAAGGGCTTTCTTCAACACTGGGGAGACGCTATCACCCGGAAATCGGACGAGTTACCGGTGAAATGAAAAGGGGCCCGAAGGCCCCCTTTTTATTTCAGCTCCGAACTGCCTTAGATGCTCGCCGCCCGCGAACCATAGCCAGAGGAGGAGGAGGCCAGGGGGTCCGGCGGACGGCGAGGCAAGCCGTTTGCTAAGCGGAACGCACGCCGCTTGGCAGGTGAAGCGCGTGCTTCGCGCGCTGGACGAGTTCGATCAGGCCATCGAGCACGAGTTCAAAATGTTCCGCGCCTTCGAGGTCGGCCAGGTAGCGCTGGCGGGTACCGTTCGGTAGCGCCTGCGCGGCGTTGCGCCAGAAAGCGGTCTTGAGATTAGCCATGCAGCACCGCCTTGCCGACCGGCCGCTTGCCGCTGTGGAAGAAGGCCGCCGCGCTTTCCTTCAGCGCCGAGAAGAGCATCTTCATGATCTCGGCCTGCGCCCGCGCCCGCTCGCGCCGGGCCATGCGTTCGTACGCGTACAATTGCTCGCCCGTAGGGATCTTGAAGTCGGTCGTCATGTCGCTTCCTTTGCCTGCTGCGTTGTCCTTGTTCACGCAAGCAAGATAAGTCCAGGAAGATCAAGGGACAAACGATCCTTTCTCACCCCTCCCATAAGAAAAGCTCATTGATCGCGTGATCTATCGCCTGCCGCCCCTCAACGCGCTACGGGTATTCGAGGCCGCCGCTCGCCATCTTTCCTTCAAGGACGCGGCGAACGAGCTCTCGATCACGCAGGCCGCGGTGAGCCACCAGGTGAAGAGCCTCGAGGAGTACCTCGGCGTCGAGCTCTTCCGCCGCGCCGGGCGCGGCGTGCAGCTCACCGAGGCGGCGCAGGCCTGCCTGCCGATGCTGCGCGAGGGCTTCGACGCCCTCGCTCGCGCGGTGGAGATCCTGCACGAGCGCAGCGAGGAGACCTCGCTCGTCATCACCGCGCCGCCCGTGTTCACCGCGCGCTGGCTCATGCCGCGCCTCGCGGATTTCTCGGCGCGCGAGCCGAAGATCGAGGTGCGCGTCGTCGCCTCGAGCAAGATGGTCGACGCGGGCGCGCTCGACACCGCGCTCCTCACGAGCAACCTGGACCTGCGCGAGGAGGCCTCGGGCGTGGAGATCCACCTCGGCGCCGGCAACTATCCCGGCCACCGCGCCGACAAGCTCTTCGACGTGCAGATGGTCGCCGTGGCGAGCCCGGAGCTCCTGCGCGGCGACGCGCCCCTGCGCAAGCCCGAGGACCTGGCCCGCCAGGTGCTCCTGCACGACGACGCGATGAACCTCGTCGCGAGCGGCAATGCCTGGCAGAAGTACCTGCAGGTCGCCGGCGTCGCCGACCGGGTGGACGGCACGCACGGGCCACATTTCTCCTCAAACATCCTCTCGCTCGAGGCGGCTTCGCAGAAGCTCGGCGTCGCGCTTGCCCTCAAGCCGCTCGTCGACGCGGACCTGCGGTCCGGGCGCCTGTGCGCGCCGTTCGACACGGCGGTCAGGCCGCAAGGCAGCTATTACCTCGTTTGTCCCGAGGTGATCGCCGAGCGGCCGGCGATCCAGGCCTTCCGCGCCTGGCTCCTGGAGCAAATCTAGGGTGGGCTTGACACGACCCGTATACTGTTCGGCATGAAAGAAGAGATGATCGAAATGGAAGGCACCGTCCAGGAGGTCCTTCCCAACACCCAGTTCCGCGTGACGCTCACGAATGGCGCCAACGTGCTCGCCTATGCGGGGGGCGCGGTGCGCAAGAACCGTATCCGCATCATCGCGGGCGACCGGGTGAGCCTGGAGATGTCTCCCTACGACATCACCCGGGGGCGCATCAGCTTCCGCCACCTCGACCGGCCGGCTGCGCCGGTCAATAAGCAGCGCAAGATTCCGTACAAAAAGCGCTAGTTACCTCAAGCGCCTGATTCGGGAGCGTTTCTTGCACCCTTGATTCGACGGCTTTCGCCGCCATCTAGGGCCCGTGAGATCGCGCGATATTTCGAGCTGGATGTGGGGCGAGGCGCTGTCGATGCTCGACCGCGCCGACCGCCTGCATCGCCAGTTCTTCACGCAAAGCGTCCCCGGATGGGAGCCCCCGGTCGACATCGTCGAGGCCGACGGCGGCGTGCGCATCGAGATGGCGTTGCCCGGCGTGCCGGCCGACTCCATCACCATTGCGCTCGACCGCGCTGGCGTGACGGTCTCGGCGTCGCGGCCCTTCCCTTGCCGCGCGGACGGCACGCGCATCCACCGCATCGAGATCCCCTACGGCCGCTTTGAGCGGCGCATTGAACTCGATCTCGACGCGCTGGAGCTCGCCGGGCGCTCGCTCGCCGACGGCGTGCTCACGCTGGCGTTCCGACCCAAGGAAGGCGCATGACCGACACGCAGAAAGTTCTTTCCGCGGAAGAAAACGGTGTGAAGGCCGCCCCGGCGGGAGGCAATCCGCCCGGCAGGAAAGCGCTGCCGGAAGACGCGATGATCCTCATCCCGATGCGCAACACGGTGCTGTTCCCGGGAGTCATCACGCCCATCACCGTGGGCCGCGCCATCTCGGTCGCCGCCGCGCAGGAAGCGGTGAGGACGGAGCGGCGCATCGGCTTCCTCCTGCAGCGCGATCCGGGCAAGGACGACGTCAAGCCGGAGGACCTGTATTGGGTTGGCGCCGCCGGCCAGGTCGTGCGCTACATCACCGGCCAGGAGAACACGCATCACCTCGTGGTGCAGGGGACCACGCGCTTTCGCGTCCTCGAGTTCCTCGAGGGCTGGCCGTTCCTCGTCG
>JBLNDP010000098.1:0-2862 GCA_050261755.1 Clostridia bacterium | reverse complement strand
CTCGAGCGCGCCGCGCGCCCCGACCTGCAGGCGGCGATCGCGCACTGCGAGACCGTGAAGGACTACGTCTCGCGCGAGCTCTTCGAGGAGATCCTCGACTCCGAGGAGGAGCACATCGACTGGCTCGAGACCCAGCTCGGCCTCATCGACCAGGTGGGCCTGCAGAACTGGCTGCAGACGCATTCGGGAGGCGCATCCTCCTAGGCGTGTAACTTGCTCGGCCGGCGGCCATGGAAAAGCAACCCCGCTGGGCCGAAATGTGCGCGCGCATCCTGCAGCAGTGCGAGGCGCTGCGCGGCGGGCGAGAGAGCCTGGCCGCCTTCCTCGGCGTGCATCCCTACGACCTCGCCATCTGGGTCTCCGGCAAGAGCGGCCCGCCGCGCGCCGTGTTCGAGAAGGCGATGGAGCTCATCCTCGCCGAGCACGATCGTCGCGCCGCGCTGCAGACCGAAGACAATCCGCCGCGCCGGCGGCGTTCGGATCGCCTGTCGCCCTAGAGGTTTTTCCTAGCTGACGTTCGCGTCAGAATTTCGTCAGAATCGGGCGAAGAAGCATGCAAGACGCCCAGTTTTCCGACGACTTCTGTCGCTTCCTGCAGACGACGATCCCGGCGGTAGATGCCGCCGAGACGCTGCTGCTCATCGCCGACCGGCCGGAGCACTGGTGGACGCTTGCGGAGCTCCTCGGCGGCCTGCGGCCGCGCGTCGCGCTAACTGAGGCAGAGGGCGCGCGCTATATCGAGGCGTTCGTCTCCGGCGGGCTGCTCGAGATCGGCGAAGACCGCCGCTTCCGCTTCCGCGCTCCCGAGGCGCTCATCCATCATGTGCGGACGCTCGCACAGGCCTACGAGGAGCGTCCCGTCACGCTGATCCGGGTCATCTACGCGCTGCGCGACGCCAAGATCCGTACGTTCGCGGATGCCTTCAACCTGAGGAAGAAATAGCCCATGCCGGTCATCAAGGTCGTGCTGCTCGCCCTGGCCGCGCTGACCAGCCTCGCCTGCATGGCGCTGCTCTTCCGCGGCTATGCGCGCACGGCGGCCCGGCTCCTGTTCTGGAGCGCGCTGTCGTTCGTGTTCTTCGCGCTGAACAACGTCCTGCTCTTCGTCGACATCATCGTGCTGCCGACGCAGGTGGACCTGCGTCTCTACCGCCTGCTCGCGGCGCTCGCCGGCATCGCCTGCCTGCTCTACGCCTTCGTCTGGGAGGCGGACTGATGGAGTCGCTCCTCGATTTCCTGGCCGGCGCGGCGACGCTCGGCTACCTCGTGGTGAGCGGGTTTTTCTATCGCTTCTGGCGCCGCACCCACGAGCGGCTTTTCCTCGCCTTCGGGGTGGCGTTCGCGCTCCTCGCGCTGAACCAGGCCGCGGCCACGTACTTCGAAGCCGGCGACGAGCGCACGCTCGTCGCCTACGCCCTGCGGGTGATCGGCTTCCTGCTGATCCTGGCCGCGATCGTCGACAAGAACGTCTCGTCGAAAGACTAGCGCCGTAGGGGCGGCCCCGACGGCCGGCCTCTGTAGTGGTTTCAACGACACTGGGTCGGTGTCACACGACTGTTTTGTCGCGGGTGATCCCTTTATTCTCGCGGTGCCCGTTTCGCAGTCCCGGCACTTCATAGGGAAAGACGCGATGAATACGCCCGTAAAAGTCGAAGAAGCCTCGGCCGTCTCGCACACCGAGGAAATGACCCAGATCCTTGGCGCGCTCACCGCGCTGCGCCGCGGCGACGCGACCGCTCGCCTGCCTTACCAGGGCGCCGGCGCCTTCGCCAAGGTCGCGGAGGTCTTCAACGACCTCGTCGAGCAGAACGCGACGATGGCCGAGGAGTTCGCGCGGCTTTCGCAGGTGGTGGGCAAGGAGGGCAAGCTGAAGAAGCGCGCGTCGCTGCCGAACGCGCGCGGCTTCTGGGCCGAGTCGGTCGACTCGATCAACTCGCTCATCGACGACCTGGTGCACCCGACTTCCGAGGTCGGCCGCGTGATCTGCGCGGTGGCGCAGGGCGACCTCTCCAAGCAGATGGCGCTCGAGATGGACGGGCGGCCGCTCGAGGGCGAGTTCCTGCGCACGGCGAAGACCATCAACAAGATGGTGGAGCAGCTCGGCAACTTTTCCGCCGAGGTGACGCGGGTGGCGCGCGAGGTGGGCACGGAAGGGAAGCTCGGCGGCCAGGCGAAGGTGAAGGGCGTGGCCGGCACGTGGAAGGACCTGACCGATTCCGTGAACTCCATGGCGAACAACCTCACGGACCAGGTGCGCAACATCGCCGACGTGACGACGGCCGTGGCGAAGGGCGACCTTTCGAAGAAGATCGAAGTGGACGTGAAGGGCGAGTTCCTCACGGTGAAGTCGACGATCAACACGATGGTGGACCAGCTCCGCTCGTTCGCCTCGGAAGTGACGCGCGTCGCGCGCGAGGTCGGCTCCGAAGGCATTCTTGGCGGTCAGGCGCGCGTGGAAGGCGTCTCGGGCACATGGAAGGACCTGACCGACTCCGTGAACTTCATGGCCGGCAACCTCACGTCCCAGGTACGGAACATCGCCGACGTGACGAAGGCCGTTGCGGCCGGCGACCTCTCCAAGAAGATCACGGTGGACGTGAAGGGCGAGATCCTCGAGCTCAAGAACACGATCAACACGATGGTGGACCAGCTGCGTTCGTTCGCCTCGGAGGTGACGCGGGTCGCACGCGAGGTGGGCACGGAAGGAAAGCTCGGCGGCCAGGCCGACGTGCAGGGCGTCGCCGGCACGTGGAAGGACCTCACCGAGTCGGTGAACTTCATGGCCGGCAACCTCACGTCGCAAGTGCGGAACATCGCCGAGGTGACGACGGCGGTGGCCGCCGGCGACCTCTCCAAGAAGAT
>JBLNDP010000097.1:0-10857 GCA_050261755.1 Clostridia bacterium | reverse complement strand
GTCGCGGCGAAGAGCGATGTGCGCACGACGCCGGACTTCATGGTGACCCGCGTATCCAGCGGTGCCGGCAATTCCATGATCCGGTATTCGCCGGCCTCCACAACGAGCTGCACGAGCGTCTCGCGACCGGTCACGAAGCTGAGGGAGCGGGGCAGCCCGTCCTCGCTCACCTCGGCGCGCACCAGCTGTCCGGGGCGAAGGAGGTGGATCTGGCGGAGCCGCCCAAGGCGCGCCGACTCGGTGTCGGCGACGCCCAGGCGCGAGAGGAATCCCGCCACGGTATCGCCGCGCTGGAACCGCTCCTCCCGGACGAAATACGCCGGCCCGGCGAGCACCCGCGCGCCATCGAGCGGCAGCGGCTCGACGGTCGCCGTGCGCTCGAGCAGCATCTCCGCTTCGCGCGGATCGGGCGCGATGGTCGCGAAAGCGACCACGCCGGAGGCGGCGAGGACGAGGACGGCGCCGGCGCGCGCGAGGATGCCTTGGACTTTCATGGTTCGGCTAAAATCTATTAAATTTCAGAATCTTGTTAACGCGAGCCGGCGGAGTCTAGCAAAGAATCCGGGGGTCGCAAATCAAATATGTCCGCCGTCCAGCAGGCCGTTGAGATCATTCGTCGGGGCGTTCACGAGCTGATCGTCCAGGAAGAGCTCGAGAAGAAGCTGAAGAGCGGCCGCAAGCTCCGCGTCAAGCTCGGTCTCGACCCAACGGCCCCGGACCTGCACCTCGGCCATACCGTCGTGATCAACAAGCTGCGCCACTTCCAGGAGCTCGGCCACCAGGTGCAGTTCCTCATCGGCGACTTCACCGGCATGATCGGCGACCCGACCGGCAAGAACCAGACGCGCCCGCCGCTCACCCGCGAGGAAATCGAGCGCAACGCGCGCACCTACCAGCAGCAGGTATTCAAGATCCTGGACGCCGACAAGACGCAAATCCTCTTCAACTCCGAGTGGTCGGACAAGCTGGGCGCCGAGGGCATGATCCGGCTCGCGGCGAAGTACACGGTGTCGCAGCTCCTCGAGCGCGACGACTTCCACAAGCGCTTCGCTGAGGAGAGGCCGATCGCGCTGCACGAGCTTCTCTATCCGCTCGTGCAGGGCAACGACTCGGTGGCCATGAAGTCGGACGTCGAGCTCGGCGGGACGGACCAGAAGTTCAATCTCCTGGTGGGACGGGAGCTGCAGCGCGCCGCCGGCCAGGAGCCGCAGGTGATCATCACCATGCCGCTCCTCGAGGGCCTGGACGGCAAGGAGAAGATGTCCAAGTCGCTCGGCAACTACATCGGCATCACCGAGCCGCCTCAGGAGATCTTCGGCAAGCTCATGTCGATCTCGGACGAGCTGATGTGGCGCTATTACGACCTGCTGTCCTTTGTGCCTCTCGAAAAAATTCTCCTTTTGAAAAAGGAAGTCGCGGCGGGGCGCAATCCTCGCGACGCCAAAGTCATGCTGGCGAAGGAGATCGTCGCGCGTTTCCATTCCGAGGCGGCGGCGCGACAGGCGGAGGAGGCTTTCGAGGCCCGCTTCCGGCACGGCGAGGTCCCCGAGGACCTTCCCGAGAAGAGCGTGAGCGAAACGAGCGTGGTGAAGGTGCTGAAGGAGGCTGGGCTCGTGCCGAGCGCCAACGAGGCCGCGCGAATGATCGAGCAGGGCGGGGTGCGGGTGAACGGCGAGCGGGTCAGCGACCGCGCCTTGCAGTTCAAGCGCGGCGACGTGCTCGTGATCCAGGTCGGCAAGCGCAAGTTCGCGCGCGTCACCATCGCCTAGGACATGGCAGGCTACGAGGTCTACGCGATCAAGTACGCGCACCATGCGCGTCGGGCCGGGGAGAACTTCATCGGCGGCGACCCCCACGACGGGCCCATGCCGCTCGATTACTTCGTCTGGCTCCTGCGGGGCGAGGGACGTGTCTTCGTCGTCGACACCGGTTTCTCCGCTGCCGTCGCCGCGAGACGGGGACGCGAGCACCTGCGCTGTCCCGCCGAAAGTCTGCGGCTTTTAGGCGTCAAGAAGGAAGAGGTGCGCGATGTCATCGTCACGCACCTGCACTACGACCATATCGGCAACTTCGACCTCTTTCCGGCCGCGACCTTCCATGTCCAGGACCTCGAGATGCGCTACGCGACCGGCCGCCACATGGGCGAGCGTTTCTTCAGCGGCGCGTACGACGTGGAGGACGTGACGGGCATGGTGCGGCGCGTCTATGCGGGCCGCGTGCGCTTTCACGACGGCGATGCCGAGCTTGCGCCCGGCGTGTCGGTGCACCTCATCGGCGGCCATACCATGGGGCTCCAGTCGGTCCGGGTGCGCACGCGTCGCGGCTGGCTCGTGCTCGCCTCCGACGCGAGCCATTTCTACGCCAACATGGAGCAGGTCCGGCCGTTCCCGATCGTCTGGTCCGTCGCCGACATGGTGCAGGGCTACCGGCGCCTGCGCGAGCTCGCCGAGTCCCCCGAGCACATCATTCCCGGCCATGACCCGTTGGTGCTGGAGCGCTATCCCGCCCCGTCGCCCGAGCTGCGAGGAATCATCGCGCGCCTCGACTAGGATGGCTTTCGATTTCGACGCGCCGGCAGACCGCGGCGGGACCTGGAGCTCCCGCTGGCAGCGCTATGCCGGCACGGACGTGATCCCGCTCTGGGTCGCGGATACGGACTTCCGGCCTCCGCCGGCAGTCCTTGCCGCCCTCTCGCAGCGCATCGAGCACGGCATCCTCGGGTACACCGTGCCGCCGCCCGAGCTCACGGAAGCGATCGTGGCGCGGCTCGATCGCCTGTACCGATGGCGCATCCAGCCCGAATGGCTGGTCTATCTGCCGGGCGTGGTCCCCGGCCTGCACCACGCCGCACGCTCGCTGACCGCGGCGGCGGACCACGTGATCGTGCCGCGGCCCGTCTATCAGCACGTCAAGAAGGCGCCGGAGGCCGCACCCCGGGCGTTCACCGAGGTCGACCTGGTTCTGCAGAAGGATCGCTGGGTTTTCGACCTTGACAGCGTGCGCAGGGCGGTCCGGAGGGAGACGCGCGCTTTCTTCCTTTGCAATCCGCAGAACCCCGGCGGCACGGTGTTCACGCGCGACGAGCTTCTCGCGTTGGCGGAGGCGACGCGCGACGCGATCATCGTCTCGGACGAGATCCACTGCGACCTCATCCTGCAGCCGGGATGCCGGCATGTGCCCATCGCCAGCCTGTCGCCGGAGGTCTCGCGGCGAACCGTCACCCTTCTCTCGCCGAACAAGACGTTCAATTTCCCGGGAGCGGGCTGCGCCTGGGCGGTCATCGAGGATCGCGACCTGCGCCGGCGCTTCTCCGTCGACGTGGATGCGCATGTCCTGCCATCGCCGACGCTATTTGGCTACCTGGCCGCCCTTGCGGCCTATCGCGAGGGCGACGCTTGGCTCGCGGAACAGCTCGACTATCTGCGCGCCAACCGCGATCTCGTTCGCGAATCGCTGGCGCTGCCGCTCGCCAGCATCGAGGCGACGTATCTAGCCTGGATCGACTGCCGCGGGCTCGGGCTCGCGGACCCGCACCGGCACTTCCTCGCTCACGGCGTCGCGCTTTCTCCCGGGTCGCAATTCGGCGCGCCGGGGTTCGTGCGGCTCAACTTCGGCACTCAGCGCCACCTGCTTCGGCAGGCGCTGGAGCGCATGCAGGAAGCGCTCAGGAGCGCATCCACGCCGAACCCCAGAGGTTGAGCGTGCGCTGCTCGTGCTTCCAGCTCCGGTACGGCGCCTCCGGCGGCATGAGCTCGAGCTCGGCGGAGAACTCCACCTTGTGGCCCTCGGGGTCCTCGATCATGAAGAAAAGGTTGTTCCCGGGCCCGTGCCGGCCCGGCCCCCACCAGAGCGGGATGCCGAGCCGCCCCATGCGGTCCGCCCAGTCGCGGATGTCGAGCCAGCCCGTCGTCTCGTAGCAATGATGGTCGGCGCGCGACTCCGGCGCGCGAAACGCCGCGAAGCTGTGGTGCTCGGCGTCCGAGCGCAGGAAAGCCGCCGCCAGGGCCTGCTCCTCGAGCACCCGGTCGGACTCCAGCAGGCCCAAGCGGTCGCGGTAGAACGCGAGCATTTCGTCGAGGCGGGTCGTCGCGCAGACGAAGTGCTGCAGCCTGCCGCTCGTGCCTTCCATGTGCTCACCCGGCCGCGCGACGCCGGCGACGACGCGACGCCCGTCGGGGTCGACGACCGCGAAGGCGCCCTCCTGCAGCAGCGGCGAGCGGAAAGGTTCCCGCGCGATCTTGCGCGAGTCGAGCTGCCGGCCATAGGCGGAGAGTCGGGCCGAGTCCGGTAACGACAACGCGAAATACGGAACGCTGGCCGGCGCGCCCGGGCCTACGACCAGGCAACGCTCGCGTCCCTTCACCGCCCACGTGCCATCGTTTAGCGGTTCGACCCGGTCGCCGAGGAGCTCGCCATAGAACCGGGCAAGCTTTTCCGGATCGCCGCTGTCGCGCCGCACGTGGTGCAGCCGCGCACCCCACAAGGCCGAAGTCGTCATGCCCGGATTATCGTGCTTTGCGGCGGCGAAGCGCGAGGGTCATGAGCAGGATGCGATCGAGATGAGGATCGCGCACGCCGATCTCGTGCATGTGGGCGAGCGTTGCGCTCAGGTAGTCGATGTTGCGGCCGCGCTCGCCGCGCCCCTGGGCGATGAGCTGCGCCGTGCGGCGCAGGCTGAGGTCGCCGGCGAAGTGCGTGTGGCGCTCATCGGCGACGAAGGCGAGGGCGCGCACCTCCCGGCCGCCGCGCACGCGCACGCGGACGAACCGCGGGTGGTAGACGCGGTTGCGCATCTCACGGTGATGCAGGGTCTCGAGGACGCGCGGCACCTGCGGGGCCGCCACGCGAAACGCCATCCCCCAGCACGATCCACCGTGGCATAGGCCCATGACCAGCCCCGGCTGCTCGGGCGTGCCGCGATAACGGGTGGAGTAGATGCAGAAGGAGCGGTGGTAGCCGTGCACCTTGCCCGGCGACTTGCGGCGGTAGCGAAACCCCGGGGACCACATGAGCGAGCCGTAGCCGAAAACCCACAGGTCGCCGCGCGGCGCCAGCTCGAGGAACTGCTCCAGCGTCATGCCGATGGTCTTTGGCGCACGACGCGATTATAGATTTCGCGGTAAATTGCGCCGATGAAACGCCTGCTGCTTCTCGCCGCCTTGCTCGCGGCCACCTTCGCTGCCCATGCGGCATCGCTCAAGCCCTGGACCGGCGGCCGCACGCCGCCGCTCGAGCTCGCGGACATGGACGGCGCCGCGCACCGGCTCTCCGACTACCGCGGCAAGGTGGTGCTCGTGAATTTCTGGGCCACCTGGTGCGCACCGTGCCGCGCCGAGATGCCGAGCATCGAGCGCCTGCGCGCGGCCTTGGAGGGGCGGCCCTTCGCCGTGCTCGCCGTCAATGTCGGCGAGAATCCCCGCGCCGCGCGCGAGTTCGCCGAGAAGCTGCCCGTGAAGTTCACCATCCTCATGGACCGGGACCTCAAGGCGACCAAGAGCTGGAGCGCCAAGCTCCTGCCGGCGAGCTTCGTGGTCGGCCCGGACGGAGCGATCAAGTACGCCTACCTCGGCGACCTGGACTGGTCGAGCCCCGAGGTGCGCGCGAGCATCGAGGCGCTCATGCCTCGGGAGCCGGTGCGCGCCGCTAGATGACCTTGCCGGGGTTCATGAGCCCCGCAGGGTCGAGCGTGCGCTTGAGCGCTGCCATCAGCTCGAGCTCGACGGGGCTCTTGTGGCGGCGGATTTCCTCGCGCTTCAGCTGTCCCAGCCCATGCTCGGCGGAGATGGAGCCGTTGAGGGCGTCCACCGCTTCGTAGACGATGCGGTTCACGGTCGGGCGCTCGGCGACGAGCGCCTCCGGCCCGACGTTGTAATGCAGGTTGCCGTCGCCGACGTGGCCGAAGATGTACGAGCGGACCTGCGGAAAAGCCGCCTCGAGCGCGGGCTGGATGCGGTCGATGAGCTCGGGAATCCGCGACACCGCGACGGAAATGTCGTGCTTGACGTTCGTGAACTGCGCCTCGGGCACCGTCTCGCGGATGCGCCACAGGGCGTTCCCTTGCGCGACGCTCTGCGCGAGCACCGCGTCTCGCAGGGCTCCGCTCTCCGCGCACTCGAAGAGCGAGCGCTCCACGCGCTCCCGCAGCTCCGCCGCCTCGCCGCTATCCGAGATCTCCGCCAGGACGTACCACGGGTGCGGCGCGCTAAGCGGGTCCTGCGTTTCAGCGGCATGCGCCAGCACTGCTTCGACGCAGTTTCGCGAAAGGAGCTCGAAGGCGCTGAGGCGATCGCCGAGCCGGGTGCGAAGCGAAGCGAGTAGCTCGACCGCCGCCCGCGGGCTGTCGATGGCGATCCAGGCGGTCGCCTGGGCGCTCGCGGCGGGCTGCAGGCGGAGGACCGCTGCGGTGATGATGCCGAGCGTCCCTTCGGCGCCCAGGAAAAGCTGCTTCAGGTCGTAGCCGGTGTTGTCCTTGCGAAGGCCACGGAGACCGTTCCAGACACGGCCATCGGGGAGGACGACCTCCAGGCCGAGCACCTGGTCGCGTGCCATGCCGTAGCGCAGGACATTGACGCCACCCGCATTGGTCGAGAGGTTGCCGCCGATCTGGCAGCTTCCTTCCGCAGCGAGGGAAAGGGGAAAGAAGCGGTTCGCCTGGCGAGCCGCCTCCTGGACCGCCGCAAGGACGCAGCCCGCCTCCACCGTGATCGTGTCGTTCAGCGCATCGAGCTCGCGCACCTTGTTCATGCGCGAGAGGGACAGGACGATCTGCCGGCGCTCGCCCGCCGGCACGGAGCCGCCGCACAGCCCCGTGTTGCCGCCTTGCGGCACGATGGCCACGCCCTGGCCGGCGCAGAGGGAGACGACGCCCGCGACCTCCGCCGTGCTCGCCGGCCGCACCACGCAATCGGCGCTGCCCGAGTACTGGCGCCTCCAGTCCACGAAATACGGTTTCGTGTCCTGCGGGTCGGAGAGGACGTTCGCCGGCCCTACAATGTCGGCGAGGCTTTTCGCGAACCGTTCCATCCACCGGATTCTCTTATGGTCAGCCGCGCAAAGGAAGTCGGGCCCCGGCGCTACCGCGAGTCGGCAGGGCGCTATTTCGAGGACTTCGAGCTTGGCGATGTCTACGAGCACCGCCCCGGCCGCACGCTGAGCGAGGCGGACAACACGTGGTTCTCCCTGCTGACGATGAACCAGCATCCCTTGCACATCGACGCCGTGTACGGCGCGAAGACCGATTTCGGCCGGCCGCTCGTGAACTCGTGCCTCACGCTCGCCATCGTCACCGGGATGAGCGTCTCGGACGTGAGCCAGAAGACCGTGGCGAACCTCGGCTGGGACAAGATCCGCCTCACGGCGCCGGTGTTCGCCGGCGACACGATCTACGCGGAATCCGAAGTGATCGGCAAGCGCGAGTCGGGTTCCCGCCCGTACCACGGCATCGTCACGGTGAAGACCACCGGCAAGAAGGCCGACGGCACGGTCTTCATGACCTTCGAGCGTTCGGCCCTCATCCCGATGCGCGGCCACGCGGTCGATGACCGCCTGGATTACTAGGCTCGCGGCCGCCTGCTGGCTCGCGTGCGCCTTCGGCGCGCATGCGCAGCCCGGGGCCGTGGTGGTCGGCTCGGTCGTTTCGCAGACGGGGCCGCACGCGGAGATGGCCTCCGGGTATCGCCGGGGGCTGGAGCTCTGGGCGGAGGAGGTGAATGCCTCTGGCGGGCTGCTCGGGCGCAAGGTCGAGCTCCGGCTCCTTGACGACGGATCGGAGGCGCTGCGAACGGGGCAGCTGTACGTCAAGCTGATCCGGGAAGAGAAGGCGGACCTGCTCATCGGACCCTATGGCACTGCGGCCACGCTGATCGGCGCCGCGGAAGCGGAGAGCGCGCGCCGGGTGATGGTGACGGGCGCCGCTCCGTCGCGAGCAGTGCACAAGCGCTCCCCACGCTACATCTTCCAGGCGGGCGTGCCCTACGCCTCCTACGGCGACGGTTTGCTCGCCCTTGCGCGCGAACGCGGCTATCGAAACCTCTACATCATTGCCCGCGACGATCCCGTCGCGGCCGAGATGGCGCAAGGCCTGCGCGACAAGGCTCTCAAGGCCGGCCTCACTGTCGCGGACGTCGAGGCCTACGCCGCCGGCGCGAGCGACTTCGCCCTTCAGGTGGGCAAGGCGAAGGCGCTGCAGGCCGACGCCTGGATTGCCTTCGGCGAGCCGCGCGACGCAGGCGAGATGATCAAGTCGTTGAAGAAAGCGGACTACGCCCCGCGCCTTTTCTTCTGCCGCGGAGCCTCGGACCGCTCGCTCCTGAAGCGCGTCGGCCAGGACGCCGAATTCGCCCTTGGAGCGAAGGAATACGACACACGCCTCGCCACGACAGGCAACAGCCGTTTCGTGGATGCGTTCCGCAAGAAGTTCGGCGCGCCGCCGGGCGCCGCGGCGGCGGAAGGATACGCCGCCGCCACGGTGCTGGCCGAAGGCGTGCGGCGCGCAGGCGCGCTCGACCAGGAGAAGGTTCGCGTGGTTCTCGCTTCGCTCGCCATGGACACGATCCTCGGTGCGTACAAAGTCGATCCGCTCACGGGCGAGCAGCTCGCGGCGGCGCCCGCGCTGACGCAGGTTCTCTACGGGCGCGAGCAGATCGTCTGGCCACGGCCGCTCGCGACGGCCGAGCCCGTCCTGCCCTACCCGCAATGGCGGGAGAGAAAGATCCTGAAATGACAAAGGAAGGACCCATGGGGCTGAACCGTTCGTTCCTCTTCGCGCCCGGCAACGTGCCGCGCCGGGTCGAGAAAGCGCTCACCCTCGAGGCCGACGCCGTCATCGTCGACCTCGAGGACTCGGTCGCGGCGGGCGAGAAGGCGGCGACGCGAAAGCCGGTCGCCGAAGCGCTGCGGCGCCCGCGGCGCGCCCGCGGCTACGTTCGCGTGAACGCGGCCTCGACGACCTACTGCTACGCGGACCTCGTCGAGACCATCCACTCCGGCGTCGATGGCGTGCTGCTTCCCAAGGTGGAAAGCGCGGCTGAGCTCCATGCCATCGACTGGCTGCTTCTCAGCCTGGAGCGCGAGCGCGGCATCGCCGAGGGCTCGATCGACCTCATGCCGCAGATCGAGACTGCGGCCGGCGTGCAGCGTATCGAGCGCATCGTGCAGGCGCGCAGCCTGCGCACCTACAAGGGGCCGTGGCGAGTGAAGCGGGTCACTTTCGGCGCGGCGGATTATGCGAACGACGTGGGCCTGTCGCCGTCCATCGACGAGCCCGAGCTCGCGGAAGCGCGCGCGCGCATCGTCGTCATCTCGCGCGCCGCCGGCCTGGAAAACCCGATCGACAGCCCGTGGTTCCACCTCAAGGACGCCGACGGCTTCGCGCGCTCCCTCGAGCGCAGCCGGCGCTGCGGCTTCCAGGGTCGCCTGTGCATCCACCCCGACCAGCTCGCGCCGGTGAATGCCGCCTACCTTCCCTCGAAGGAAGAGATCGCGCAGGCCGAGCGCATCGTCGCCGCCTTCAAGGAGGCGGAAGCGCGCGGCGCCGCCGCCATCCAGGTGGACGGGCAGATGATCGACTACCCCGTCGCCTACCGCGCGCAGGCGCTCCTCGACGCGATGAAGAAAAGTGCCGCGCGCTGAGCCGAAGGGCTTCAAGGCGCTCTCCGGCCTGAGCCCCTTCAATGCGCTGGTCGGCCCGCTCTTCTCCCGGCGGCGGCGCGGCCAGGAGCTGTCGATCGGCCTGCGGATCGAGCGCAAGCACCTCAACTCCCGCGGCATCTGTCACGGCGGGGTGCTCGCGACGCTCGCCGACCTCGCCCTCGGCTACGCCATGCACGCGAAGGTGAAGGGCGGGGCAGCTTTCGTGACGGCGCATCTTGCGGTGGACTACGCCGGCGCCGCGCAGGCCGGCGACTGGATCGAATCGCGCGTGGAGATCCAGCGCATCGGCGCCCGTCTTGCCTTCGCGAACTGCTACCTCGTGAGCGGCGAGGGGCGCGCCATCGTGCGCGCGAGCGCGATTTTTGCGCGCGCCGACCTCTCCAAGGGCTGATGGCGGGAGAAGAAGTCGTGCTCGTCGCGGGCTTGTGGATGCCTTCGCTGGCGATGAAGCTCCTCGCCGGGCGGCTCGCCGCGGCGGGGTTCGTGCCGAGGCTTTTCGCCTATCGCGGCAGGGATCCGTTCGAGGCCAACGTTGCGCGCCTGGCAGGCTTCGTCGCAGGTCTTCCGCCCGCCCGCCGGCATTTTGTCGGCCACAGCCTCGGGGGCGTGCTCGTCCTGAATACCCTGGCCCAGCGGCGGGACGCGTCCGTCGCCTCGGCAGTGCTCATCGGCGCCCCGGTGCGGGGCTGCCATGCGGGTCGCAGGCTCGGCAGTGTCGCGATAGGGCGCTGGATGATGGGCGCATCGAGGCCGCTGTGGGACGAGCGCGCCGCGGCGTGGCCGCGGCGCGAGCCGCTCGGCGTGATTGCCGGCACGGCGCCCATTGGGCTGGGCCGCGTGCTGGGTGCTTTCCCGGGCGCGAACGACGGCGTCGTATGCGTGTCCGAGACTCGAGTGGAAGGAGCTGCTGCGCACGTCGAGGTGCCGGTCGGGCACAGTGCCCTGATCGTGTCCCGGCACGTCGCTCGCCTCGTCGCACGCTTTGTTGCGAGCGCAACATTCCAATGAGGCTTGCCTTGGCGGTCACGCTGGCGGCTTTCCTGCTCGGGGGGTGCGACACGATCGCGTACTACGGCCAGGCCGTAAGCGGGCAGTTCGGCATCCTCGCCGCCGCGCGCCCCGTCGGGGCGTGGCTCGAGGATCCGGCGACGCCGGAGCCGCTGCGCGAGAAGCTCGAGACCGCCCGGCGCATCCGGAACTTCGCGT
>JBLNDP010000096.1:0-13914 GCA_050261755.1 Clostridia bacterium | reverse complement strand
GACGACGACCTCGCCTGCATGACGCCCGGCGGGCCGCGCGCCCAAGGCACGCCGATCGTGGTCTCCGGCCGCGTGACGGACGAGCAGGGCCGCCCCGTGCGCAAGGCGTTGATCGAGGTCTGGCAGGCGAGCTCGCGGGGAAAGTATCCGCACCCCGACGACATCACCGACGCGCCGCCCGATCCCAACCTGAAGGGCTGGGGCCGGATGCTGACCGACAGCGACGGGCGCTATCGCTTCACGTCCATCAAGCCGGGCGCGTACCCGAACCCCGGCTACGACAACTGGATGCGGCCGCCGCACATCCACTTCTCGATCTTCGCCGCCGGGGTCATGCAGCGCCTGATCACCCAGCTGTACTTTCCCGGCGAGCCGCTGAACGACATCGACCCGATCCTGAACGGCATCGAGGACCTCGACGCCCGCGCCTCGCTGATCGCCCGCGCCGGCGAGACGGCGCCCGACGGAACGCAGAGCTTCACCTTCGACATCGTTCTTCGCGGCCCGGCGGAAACGGCGTTCTTTGTCGATTCCTGATTGCCTCGGGCCGCTGGAGCGGCCCTCGCAGGCGTCCTGGCGGCTTCCGCCCGGGGCTTGGGACACCCACTTCCATGCCCTGGGACCGCAGGCCAAATTTCCTTATGCGGCGAAGCGGAAGTACAGCCCGCCCGATGCTCCGGTCGAGCGCTGCCTCGCGCTGCACGACGAGCTCGGCATTGCGCGCGGCCTCGTCGTCCATGCCAACACGCACGGCTTCGACAACTCGGTGGACCTCGATGCGGTCGCCCGTTCCGGCGGGCGCTACCTCGCCGTGGTGCGCCTCGACGGGACGGCGACGCGCGACGGCTGCGCGGCTTTGCACGCCGCGGGGGCGCGCGGCGTGCGCTTCGCCTTCAATCCGCAGCACGGCGGGTCGCTCGACCTGGAAGTCTTCGAGCAGGTGCTGCGCGCCATCGAGGGGCTCGGCTGGTTCGTCGAGCTGCATTTCGAGGGCGCGGCGCTCCCCTCGCTGCGGCGCTGGCTCCTCGGCATTCCCTGCCCGGTGGTCATCGACCACTTCGGCCGCATCGATCCCGCGCTCGGCGTCGACCAGGAGCCCTTCGGGGTGCTCTGCGAGCTCATGCAGCGGCAGAACTTCTGGGTGAAGATCAGCGGCGCGGACCGGATCACGAGGAAGGGCGCGCCATACGATGACGTCGTGCCCTTCGCGCGCAAGCTGGTGGGCCTCGCGCCCGAGCGCCTGCTGTGGGGCAGCGATTGGCCTCATACTGGCGTATTCGACCGCGCGAGAATGCCCGACGACGGGAAGTTGCTGGACGCGCTCGCGAGGTTTGCCGAGGACGAGGCGGTCCGGACGAAGATCCTCGTCTCCAACCCGGAGCGGCTGCTCAACCTAGGCTGATCGCCCGCTCCGCACCGCCGACCACGCGTCGAGGACGCGCGTGATCGCAGCGGGCGTGTCGCCGAACTGCGCCTCGTAGCGGAAGAGGCCGCGAAGCGCGTCCTCGCCGAGCGCGTCGCGCGCTTCTTTCTCGGAGAGCGCCACGTCGCGCAAGTGCTTGCCTTCCGTGGCGGCCCGCTCGCAGAGCTTCTCCGTCATGGCATGCGCCCGCGCTTTTCCCACCTTCCGGGCAAGGGTCGAGGAAAGCGCCTCCGAGAACACGAGCCCATGCGTGGCGTCCAGGTTTGCGCGCATGGCATCGGCATCGACCTTCAGGCCCTCGAGCGCCTCCGCCATGGCGGCGAGCGCGCTCGCGCATTCACCCAGCAGGGTGCGCAGCGTGAAGAGCTGGCTTTGCCAGTGGCCGAGCCCGCGCTCGTGCTCGGGCGCCAAGTTGCCCAGGAGCGTGGCGGCGAGCGCCGGGACGCGCTGCGCCGCTTCGAGCGCGATGAGGCTGAGCGCCGGGTTGCGCTTATGGGGAAGGCTGGAGGATCCGCCGCGTCCGGCGCCCGCCGGCTCCGACACTTCCGCGACCTCCGCCTGCATGAGGAGCGAAATGTCGCGTCCCATCTTGGCCGCGGCGCCCGAAAGGATCGCCGCTTCGCTGCCGAGCCTCGCGAGGCGCCCGCGCGCGCTGTGCCACGCGGCCGGCGCGGGCTCGAGCTGCAATTCGTCGGCGAGCGCCTCGGCCACGGCCCGCGCCTTGCCGCCGAAGCTCGCGAGCGTCCCGGCGGGTCCAGCGAACTGCAGCACCTGGACTTGCCGCAACGCATCCGCGAACGGCGGGTATGCATCGACGACCTGGGACAGCCAGACGGCGGCTTTCCAGCCGAACGGGATCGGCGCGGCCGGCTGGAGCATGGTTCGGGCGGCCATCGGCGTGCCGGCGTGGGCGCCCGCGAGGCGGGCGGCGGCATCTCCGGTCCTCGCCGCCAGCTCGAGGATTCGCTCTCCCGCCGGGCGAAGGCAGAGCACGAGCGCCGTGTCCGTCGCGTCCTGGCTCGTCGCGCCGAAGTGCACCCAGCGCGACGCCTGCGGCGAGACGGCGGCCACCTGCGCCGTCAGGGCTTGAACGAATGGAATGGCCAGCGCCCCGGCGTTGCGCGCCTTGCGCGCGAGATCCGCGGCATCGAAGACCGCCGTCTCGCAGACCCGGGCGATGACAGCGGCGTCCTCCGGCGAAAAAAGCCCGTTGCGCGACGAGGCGACCGCTAGCGCCGCCTCGAACCGCGCCATGGCGCGGAGAAACGCATCGTCCGACATGAATCCGGCGCAACGCTCATCGAAGAACGTGTGCTCGAGGCCCATGAAGGCATTGTACGCGGCGGGCTTCTCAGAGCGCGGCGACCGTCTGCACCTCGACCAGGAACTGCTCCTGCACCAGGCGATCGATCATGAGGAGGGTATTCGGCGGGTAGATTCCGTTGGGGAACATCCTCGGGAATTCGCGGAGCCGGTACTGCATGAAGCGCGGGATGTCCTGCGAATGAACGAGGTAGGTCGTGAACTGGACCACGTTGCCCCATCCGGCGCCCGCCGACGAGAGCGCCTTCTCGATCTGCGAGAAGACGCCGCGGCACTGGGCGTCGAAGTCCTCGCCCGGCGAAAGCATGCCGGCGATGAACAGGAATTCCGACGCCTTGACGCGGGTTACGTGCGAGTACTGGCCAAGCGGCTTGCCGAGGGCGTCGACGTTGTAGATGCGAAGATCCGCCATGGGTGTTGCTCCTGTAGAGAGTGGAAATCTTCCGGCAGGTCGAGGTCGAGCCCGAGCGACTCGCAGCGGTGGATCCGCACGTCGTAGCCGAGCTCGCTCGCCCGGGCGGCATGGCGGGCGAGGCTGCCGGCGCCGAAGTCGACGAGCGCGGCCTGCGCCGGGCTCATCACCATCACGTTCGTTCCGGAGTCGCGGCGGTCGGGCACCAGCGTGCACGTCCGGTGGCGCGGCAAGGCTTCGAGGAGCGGCCTGAGGAGCTCGCCCGAGAGGAGGGGGAGGTCGGTCGGAATGATCGCCACGCCCTCGGCGCCTTGCCGCTGGGCCATGGCGATTCCGGCTCGGATGGCGGCGTTCAGGGCGTTTTCGGCCGACGTGCGATACGGATCCGCGAGCGTGCGCGCGGCGTCGGGCTCCGGCAGGACCTGCGCGTTTGCCATCCGTGCGATTTCGCCGATTTCCGCGGAATCCGTTACGACGATGGTTTGCCCGCCTCCAAAGACCTCGGCGCAGACCTCTATGGTTCGGCGCGCCAGCGAGACGTTGAGGGCGTGACGCGACTCTGCGCTGAGGAGATCGGCAAGCCGCGACTTTCCCTGCCTCGGGTCTTTGACCGGGACGATGGCCGCGAGCGCGAGCGGAGCGTGAGGCCGCATCAGGCCTGCGGCGCGAGCTGCACGCGCTGGTGGACGGTCGGGGTGAGGACCATGGGCAAGAGCTCCGTGGCGCTGAAGCTCGCTTCGCGGCGCTCGCCGGCGACGGGCCCGTAGAGCGTCGTGCGCTGCTCCGGTACGCGGCCCAGCTGGCGAATAAGCGTTTCCATGTCTTTCGGCGGCATCTCCTGCCCGTGCTCGTTGCCCGCCGCCTTGGAAATGCTCTCGTTCATGAGCGTGCCGCCGAGATCGTTCGCGCCGGCGGCGAGGCATGCCGCCGCGCCTTCCTTGCCGAGCTTCACCCAGGAAACCTGCACGTTGGGAATGAGCGGATTCAAGACGAGCCGCGACACGGCATGGACCAGCAATGTCTCGCGCCACGTGGGCCCGCGTCGCGCCCCCTCCTTCAGATACATCGGCGCTTCCATGTGCACGAACGGCAAAGGGACGAATTCCGTGAAGCCTCGCGTGCGCGACTGCAGGGCGCGCAGGCGCAAGAGATGCCGGGCCCACGCCGAAGGGGTCTCGATGTGGCCGAACATCATCGTGGACGTGGTCGGAATGCCGAGCTTGTGCGCGGTCCCGATCACGTCCAGCCAGGTCCCGCTGTCGAGCTTGTCCGGGCAAAGATGCGCCCGGACATCGTCGTCGAGGATTTCCGCCGCCGTGCCGGGAAGGGAGCCGAGCCCCGCGTCCCGCAGCCGGCCCAGGAACGCCTCCACGCTCACGCCCAGCGTGCGGGCGCCGTGCGAGACTTCGAGAGGAGAGAAGGCGTGAACGTGCATGCCGGGCTGCGCATCCTTCGCTGCGCGCAGCAGGGCGAGGTAGGTGTCGCCCGTGTACGCCGGATGGATGCCGCCTTGCATGCAAACTTCGGTCGCTCCCCGCGCCCAGGCCTCGCTGACTCGCCGCGACACTTCCTGCAGGGCCAGGTCGTAGGGCTGTCCGCGCAGCGTCTCGGCCGTCTTGCCTTTCGAGAAGGCGCAGAAGCGGCAGCGGAAGGAACAGATATTGGTGTAGTTGATGTTGCGGTTGACGACGTACCGGACGGTGTCTCCCGACGTCCTCCGGCGTAGCTCGTCGGCCGCGGCGACCACGGCATCGACTTCTCCCTCGCGGGCCGCGAAGAGCCGCACGATGTCCCGTTCGAGGAGCTCGTCGCCGCGGCTCGAGCGAATGAGCAGCCGGTCCAGGGTCGTGTCCACCGTCGGCGACTTCTTGCCGAAGGCTCCGGCCGGGACCGCCATCGCAACGCCCGGGCTCCACGGATCGCGCCGGGCATAGCCTTCCGCATCGCTGAGCTGGAACAGCGGCCGAAGCATCTCCTTGTCGACCCAGCCGCGGGCGGCGCGCGCATATTCGGGGTACAGCGCCAGTCGCTCGACGGGAATGAACCCCGCCGAGCGGGTCGCCTGCTCGAGCATTTCGATTTCCGGCCAGGGGCGCTCGGGATTCACATAGTCGTCCGTCACCGGCGAGATGCCGCCCCAGTCGTTGATTCCGGCGCCGAGGAGCTGCGGAAAGCGGGCGTCGCTCAGGTTCGGCGGAACCTGGATGTTCGCCTGCGGGCCGAGGACGAGGCGTGCAGCCGCGGTCGTCCAGAGCAGCTCCTCGAAGGACGCGTCCTCGCGTTGCGCCATCCGGGTCCGGGGCTTGGCACGGAAGTTCTGCACGATCGTTTCCTGCAGGTGGCCGTGCTTCTCATGGAGGTCGCGAAGCGCAACCAGCGCTTCGATGCGCTCGAACCGGGACTCCCCGATGCCGATCAGGATGCCCGAAGTGAACGGCACGCGAGCATGTCCCGCGGCATCGATGGCGGCGAGGCGCACTTCGGGAACCTTGTCGGGGCAGCCATGGTGCGGCCCGCCGGGCGCGCAAAGGCGGCTCGCGACGCTCTCGAGCATCATGCCCTGCGAGACACTGACTCCGCGCAACGTGGCCATCTCATCGAGATCCAGGACGCCCGGATTGACGTGCGGGAGGAGGCCCGTCACGCGCAGGACGAGCCGGCACATCGCCGCGAGATAGGCGATGGTCGAGTCGTAACCCAAAGCTTTTAAGGCGTCCCGCGCCTGGAGGAAGACGGATTCCGGGCGGTCGCCGAGCGTAAACAGCGCTTCCCTGCACCCCGCATCCCGGCCAAGGCGCGCGATCTCGACGACTTCCTCCGGAAGGAGGTACGGCCTCAGGACATCCTTGGGGCCCCGGACGAATGTGCAGTACCCGCAGGTATTGCGGCAAAGGCGCGTGAGCGGGATGAAGACCTTGCGCGAATAGCTGATCCGGCGCCCGTGGCCTTCATCGCGCAACGCGCGCGCCTGCGACATCAGCTCGTCGAGCGACAGGCGAGCCAACCGCTCGAAGATGGCGTTCGCTGCTTCCATCAGCGTTTAGGCGCCTTGCCCGACCGGGGATGAACCCGCCCGCCATCCGCGAGCGCGATGAACACCACGATCTCGCGCGGACGCGGGGCGTCGGCTAGGGAAAGACTCCAGGTATCGAAGTGATCGAAGGACCAGATGTCGTCCTTGTGCCCCAGCGGCACGTCGAGCGAGGCGCCCGCCGCGGCGATCTTCACGTTGGAGGGAATCACCGCCTGGCCGCCCCCGATCGCCGCGCGCATGGGCTTGCCGAGCATGGGATGGATGCACGCGCCGCCGTGCTCCATCTCTCCTTCCACGCCGACCAGCGCGCCCTTGCCGTAGGAGACGGCCGGTCCGTCGAGCAGGGGGACGAGCCGTCCTGCAAGCTGCGCTCCGAGCTCGGCACCCGCTTCGAAGAGCGGCGCGAGGTCGTCGACGAATCGCCCGGCGAACGGATTCTCGATGACGGCGAGCGCGGCCGCGCGCGCGATCGGCCGCGCGGCGTGGCGGCCAAGCTCTGAAAAGGTGCGCTCCTGCACCACGACGATCTTGCGGATCTCTAGCATCGCGCCGGCTCCGAGGCGGCGCCTTGTTTCGTGCGCCGCGCCTTGACAAATGGAGCGTTCATCATAAGAGTATTCCTTAATCTGGATCAATGTTTCGTATTCTTGAACGCTGAGTTTTCCCGAGTTCGGTTTCACACGCCGCTTGTCCAACTCCGAAGGAGCCCGAGGCACCTGAATGAGCTCTCCTAAACTGCATTTCGGCCTGGGCCTGCGCGCCCGCGATCCGTCCATTCTCCAGCCCTACGCGCGCGACGCCGAGGCGAGCGGCTTCGACCACGTCTGGGTCTACGACTCGCCGCGATTCGCCGAGCCCTACGTGGCCATGTCGTATTGCGCGATGGCGACCAAGAAGGTCACCGTCGGCACGGCCGTCACCAACCCGCAGACCCGCGAGCCCGCGGTGATCGCCAACGGTTTCGCGACGCTTAGCACGCTGACGGGCGGGCGGGTGGCGATGGGCATGGGCCTGGGCGACAGCGCCGTGAAGTTCATCGGCAAGCAGCCGGCGCGCTTCGAGGAGTTCAGGGAGAAGATCACGATCATTCGCCGCCTTCTTGCCGGCGAGGAGATCGAATACAACGGCAAGCCGCTGCGCCTTCCGGTCCCGCCGAAGATCAAGCCGCCGGTCCTCATCGCCGCGGAAGGGCCGAAGACGTTCGAGTTCGCCGGCGCCGGCTGCGACGGCGCCATCATCAGCCCGGGAGGCTCGCCTCACTTCCTCAAGTACGCGATCGAGAACATCCGCGCCGGGGCGGTCAAGGCCGGGCGCGATCCCAAGTCGCTCCATATCTGCGCCTGGACCCACTGCGTGGTCGCGCCGACGCGCAAGCAGGCGATGGAGGAGCTGCTGCCGCAGGTGAGCCGCACCTTCTTCAAGGCCGCGGTGCGCGTCCCGCACCAGGTGCTCGGATTCGACAAGCCGCTGCTGTCCGACCAGGTGCGCGAGGAGGCGCTGCGCGACGTCGGCCGCCAGGACATGGAATACAAGCTCGCCGAGAAGCTGCACTCGATCATCGGCGACGACCTGATGCGCGAGATCACGGTGGTCGGCACGCCCGACGAGATCCCGGAGAAAGTGCGCCAGCTCGCGAGCGTCGACGGCGTGAGCCAGCTCATCGTCAACATCCATGCGAAGGATCCGAAGCTCACCTTCGACACCTTCCGCGACCGCATCATTCCCGAGTTCGGAATTCGAACCTAAGGCGCACCGACATGAAACTTGCGAGATTGCTGCTTGGCCTGGCCGCCGCGCTCCTGGCGACGGGCGTCGGCGCACAGGACTATCCGAGCCGTCCGATCACGGTCTACGTTCCGTTCGCGGCAGGCGGCGGCACCGACCTTTCGATCCGCATGCTCGAGGACGCGGTCGCCAAGAACCTCGGGCAGAAGATCATCGTCGTGAACAAGACCGGGACGGCGACGATCTACCAGGTCGTGACCGGAACCCCGGACGGCTACACGCTGGTCGTGGGGTCCACGGGCAATCTCGCCGCGGTGCCTCACAACCCCGGCGCCCCCTACAAGCTCGACGACTACGTCCCGGTCGTCCAGCTGACGGCGGTGCCGGCGCTTCTCATCGTGCCGGCGAATAGCCCGTACTCGACCCTCGCCGATGTCATCGCGGCCGCGAGGAAGGCGCCCGGGTCGATCAAGGTCGGCATCAGCCCGCTGGGCTCGATCAGCCACCTGGCGATGATCCAGGTCGAGAAGGCGTTCAACGTCAAGTTCACCTACATTCCCCACAAGAGCAACGGCGACGTGATGACCGCCGTGCTGGGGGCGCACGTCGACGTGGGAAGCGTCGACATCGCCGCCGCCGCGCCGCGCCTTCCGACGAAATCGGTCAAGCCGATCGCGATCTACAACCCGACGCGCATGGCGGACCATCCCGACATCCCGACGGTGAAGGAGCAGGGCGCCAACATCGGCTTCTTCGGCTTCTACAACGTCATCCTTGCCCCGAAGGGCACGCCGGAACCGGTGGTCGCGAAGATCCACGACGCGTTTCGCAAGGCGCTGGCCGATCCCGCGGTCATCGAGCGCGCGAAGAGCCTCAATTTGCCGATCGCCTACCTCGGGCCTAAGGACAGCCGCAAGGTCATCGACGAAAGCTACGAGACGTTCGGCAAGCTGCTGGGCGAGCTCGGCCTCAAGAAGCAGTGAGCTGATGCGCGCCGATATCGTCAGTGGGGCATTGCTTGCGGCCATCGGAGGCTACGCAGGCTGGCAGGCCTGGGGCTTCGGTCTCGGCGTGCTCTCCCAGCCGGGCGCCGGGTTCTTCCCGTTCATCGGCGCCCTGATGATCGGCGTCTGCGGGATCGCGATCGCGATCAAGGCGGTCGGCCGGGGCGCGGCGATGCCTGCCGCCGGCGAGCCCGCCGAGCCGGCCCTCGGCGGCTGGAAGCTCTGGGCCTGCATCGCCGGGCTGATCGCCTACACCGTGGCGCTGCCGATCCTCGGCTTCGCGATCAGCACCTTCCTCGTCCTCCTCGGGTTGAGCCGGCTGGATCGGAACTCGAGCTGGCCGGCGGCGCTGGGAATCGCCGTCCTCGGGTCGGCCGGCTTCTGGCTCGTCTTCGTGCGGGGGCTCGGCGTGAATTTCCCACCCTCCCTGATCGGAATCTGATGGACGTCCTCGCCCAGCTCGCGCACGGCTTCGGCGTCGCCATGCAGCCGGGCAACCTCTATGTCTGCCTGATCGGCGTCCTGGTCGGCACGCTGGTCGGCGTCCTTCCGGGACTCGGGCCGGTCGCGTCCATGGCGCTTCTCCTGCCGCTCACGTACTCCCTCGGGCCGACGGCCGCGCTCATCATGTTCGCCGGCATCTACTACGGGGCCATGTACGGCGGCTCGACGACCTCGATCCTGCTCAATATTCCGGGAGAGGCCGCGTCGGTAATGACCTGCGTCGACGGCTACGTGATGGCGCGGCAGGGACGAGCCGGCGCTGCGCTCGGCATCGCCGCCTTCGGCTCGTTCATCGCCGGCACGGTGGCGATCGCGGGACTCACCCTGATCGCGAACCCGCTCGCCAGCTTCGCGCTCAAGTTCAGCTATCCCGAATACGTCGCGCTCATGGTGCTCGGGCTGATGCTCGTGGTCGTGCTTGCCTCCGGCTCCCTGCTCAAGGCGTTCGCCGTGCTGGGCGTGGGCCTCGTGCTGAGCAGCATCGGGCAGGACGTGGTGTCGGGGATGTTCCGCTTCACCTACGGCGTGCCCACGCTGATGGACGGCTTCGACCTCGGCCCGATGATCATGGGTCTGTTCGGCGTCTCCGAGGTGCTCGCGAACATCGGCTCGCCGGCCGAGCGGGTCGTCGTCCGCACGCGCATCCGAGACCTCCTTCCGACGAAGGAGGACTGGAAGCGCAGCGCCGGCGCCATCCTGCGCGGCACGGGCCTCGGCTTTCTCCTCGGCGCCCTGCCGGGCGGCGGCGCGATCGTCTCTTCGTTCGCGTCCTATGCGGTGGAGAAGCGCATCTCCTTGCACCCCGAGCAATTCGGCAAGGGGGCGATCGAGGGCGTGGCGGGTCCGGAGTCCGCGAACAACGCGGCGTCCATCGGCTCGTTCGTGCCGCTCCTGACGTTCGGCATTCCCTCGAACATCACCATGGCGATCGTCATGGGCGCCCTGATGATCAACGGCGTCACGCCGGGGCCGACGCTCATCACGGAGCGCCCCGATCTCTTCTGGGGCGTGATCGCGAGCATGTACATCGGCAACGCGGTGCTCCTGATCCTCAACCTTCCGCTG
Organism: Clostridia bacterium; assembly: GCA_050261755.1. GTDB lineage: Bacteria > Pseudomonadota > Gammaproteobacteria > Burkholderiales > SG8-39 > SCGC-AG-212-J23. The sequence continues at coordinate 3,424 of JBLNDP010000096.1, read as the reverse complement.
ATCGGGATCTGGATCCAGGTGCTGAAGGTGCCCTACCGGGTGCTCTTCCCGCTCATCCTGATTTTCTGCGCCGTCGGCTCGTTCAGCATGAACAACAGCTTGTTCGACGTATACATGATGACGGTGTTCGGCGTGATCGGGTACCTCATGAAGCGCAACGGGTACGAGCCCGCGGTGCTGGTGCTGGCGTTCGTGATCGGCCCCATCCTCGAGCAGTCGCTGCGCCAGTCGCTCCTCCTCGGCGAGGGAAGCTTCGCCATCTTCGTGACCCGGCCGATCTCCGCCACGCTCATCGCCGTCGCGGCGCTGCTCGTCGTCAGCTCGGCGATTCCGGTGATCGCGAAGCGGCGGCGCGCGATGGTCGAGGCGGCGATCGAGAGCAATCCCAATTGACGATCACGGTCGCCGCCGGGCCCTACGCCCATCTCGCCGGGCTTGAGGCGGGCAACGCGCGCGGCGGCGCGCCGTCTGCGGACGGGCTCGAGCTGCGCCTCGAGACCCTCGAGCCGGGCAAGATCTTCCCGCGCATGCTGCGCGAGGCGCCGTGGGATGTCGCGGAAATGTCGCTCGCGACCGCGTACATCCTCGCGGCGAAGGCGGACGAGCGGCTGCGCGCGATCCCGGTGTTTCCTTCGCGCGCGTTTCGCCACTCTGCGCTTTACGTTCCCGCGCAGAGCCGCGTGCGCAGCGCGGCGGACCTGCGCGGAGCGCGCGTCGGCGTGCTGCGCTACGCGATGACCACCGCGGTATGGGTGCGGGAGATGCTGGGCACCCAGTACCAGGTGCCCGTCGACGGCCTGCAATGGTTCGTCGGCGAGGACTCGGCGCATCCGGCCGAGGTCTCGCCCAGGATCGTCGGCAACGCTGCAACCCTCGAACGCATGGCGGTGGAAGGCGAGCTCGATTGCCTCATTTCCGGGCGCACGCCGGCCGCATTCGCGCGAAAGCAGCTGCGCCGGCTTTTCCCGGAGTTCGGCGCGGAGGAAAAGGCGTATTACGCGAAGAGCGGCGTCTTCCCGATCATGCACGTCATGGTGATGCGCAAGTCGCTGACCGAGCGGGAGCCCGGCGCCGTGGCGAAGCTCCTGGCGCGGTTCGACGGCGCGAAGCACGCCGCGGAGGAAGGGCTCTCGAACTTCGATATCTCGATGTACCCGCTGCCGTGGCTGCCGGCCTACGTCGAGGACGCGCGCCGGCAGGTCGGAGAGAACCTGTGGCCATACGGAGTCGAGCCGAACCGGCGCACCCTGGAGGCTTTCGGGAATGCCATGGCGCGCGAGGGCCTGACAGCGCGGCCGCTCCGGCCCGAGGAAGTCTTCGCGGCCGCCTGAGATGGATACCGTGGACTTCGACGTGCTCGTGCTTGGGGCGGGCGGCGCCGGCCTGAGGGCCGCCGTGGCCGCAAGCGAGGAGGGCGCCCGGGTCGGCGTCGTGTGCAAGTCGCTCCTCGGCAAGTCCCAGACCGTGATGGGGGCCGCGCTTGCGGCCGTCCTGAATTCAGGCTCCTCCCGCGACAAATGGGAGGACCACTTCGCCGACACCCTGCGCGGCGGGCGGATGGTGAACCAGTGGCGAATGGCCGAGCTCCTGGCGCGCGAAGCGCCCAAGCGCGTCCTGGAGCTCGAGTCCTGGGGGGCTCTCTTCGGCCGCACGCTCGACGGCCGGATTCGGCTGGGCGAAGGCAGCGGCCACCGGCATGCGCGCCTCGCTCGCTCCGGCCAGCACCAGACGGGCCTCGAGCTCCTGCGGACGCTGCAAGCCCAGCTCGCCGTCCGCGGCATCGCCGTATTCGCCGAGCACGCGGTGGTCGAGCTGCTGCGGGACGGCGGGCGCATCGCCGGCGCCCTCGCTTTTCGCCGCGCGACCGGCGATCCCGTCGTCTTTCGCGCGCGGTCGATCGTGGTTGCGACGGGAGGATGCGGCAAGGCGTATGCCTTTACTTCCAACTTCCACGACTCGACGGGGGACGGCTGCGCGCTTGCCCTGCGCGCCGGGGCCGAGCTCGTCGACATGGAGTTCGTCCAGTTCCATCCCACCGGCATGGTGGCGCCCGAGAGCGCCCGCGGCCTGCTGGTGGCGGAAAGCATCCGCAATTTCGGCGGCGTCCTTCGCAATGCGCTCGGCGAGCGCTTCCTCTTCCGCTACGTGCCCGATGCCTACCGGGCGGAGATCGCGGAAAGCGAGGCCGAGGCGGACGCCTGGTATGAGCGCCCTTCGGGCCGCCGGCCGCCGGAGCTCATGCCGCGCGACGACGTGTCGCGCGCCATGGCGAGCGAGATCCGCGCGGGTCGCGGGACGCCGAACGGCGGCGTGTGGCTCGACATCGCGTCGCGCCGCGCGGCGGGCGATATCCGCCGCCTCCTGCCGCACATGTATCGCCAGTTCATCGACCTGGCGGACGTCGACATCACGCGCGAGCCCATGGACGTCGCGCCGACCTGCCACTACATGATGGGCGGCGTGCGCGTCGATCCGGAGAGCTGCGCGAGCTCCGTCCCGGGCCTCTTTGCGGCCGGCGAGACGGCGGGCGGCCTGCATGGCGCGAACCGTCTCAATGGCAACGGCATCTCGGAGCTTCTCGTGTTCGGCGAGCGGGCCGGCCGGCATGCCGCGCTTCATGCCAGGGAGTCCGGATCGTCCAGCGTCGATGCGGCGCGAGTGGATCGAAGCGTTCTCGAAGCGCGCAAGCCGCTCGGGCGTGGCGAAGGGGAAAACCCGCACCGGCTGCAACGATCCCTCCAGGAAATCATGCAGGAAAGCGTCGGCCTCATGCGCGACGAAGCGGGCTTGCGGGCCGCGCTCGCTTCGATCGAAGAGGCGCGAGGCCGGATGGAGTCGCTCGCGGCCCCGGGCGGCCCGCGCGCCAACGCCGCGTGGCAGTGCGCCCTCGACCTGCGCTCGCTTGTTCTTGTCGCCGAGGCCATCGCGCGCTCGGCGCTCGCCCGCCAGGAGAGCCGGGGCGCGCACCTGCGCGCGGATTTTCCGGCCTCGTCATCCGCGCTCGAATCGGTGAACGCCGTGGCCAGGCTCACGGACGCGGGAATCGAGGTGGCGCTGAAGCCGGCCCGTCCGTTGCCGGGCGCGCTGCGATCGCTCCTGGCGCAAACGAACGAAGCGGTCGCGGCCTAAAGATGGCGATGAACTACGCACAAGCAATCGACCGCATGCTCGAGCGCATCGAGCGCACCGCCGCCAGCGTGGGCGACGCGTTTCCGCTCAGCGCCGACCCTGCGACGGGGCAGTGGCAGACCGCCCCCGACGGCCGGTGGACCGGAGGCTTCTGGGCCGGGCTGCTATGGCTCGCGCATCGCGCAAGCGGCGCCGCGCGCTTCAGGGACCTGGCCGAGGGCGCGATGGGTCGGCTCGCGGTGCGCCTCGGTATCGACAACGTGCTGAATGGCCTCGTCTTCCACTACGGCGCGGC
>JBLNDP010000095.1:0-8022 GCA_050261755.1 Clostridia bacterium | reverse complement strand
CCCTTTGCGCGCATCGCGAGCTCGTGCGCGCGCGCCGCCTCGGCGACCAGGCTGTCGAGCTCCACCGCCCGGGGAACCAGGGACGCGGCGGCGTGCAATGCGCGCTGGTAGTCGAGCAGGTCCTCGATCAGGCGCTGCAGCTTGATGCTGTTGTCGCGCATGATGGAGACCACCTGGCGCTGCGGCGGCGCAAGCGGCCCGCCGACCTGGTCGTTGAGCAGCTCCGCTCCTTCGCGCAGCGCCGTGAGCGGCGTCTTCAACTCGTGCGAGAGGTGCCGCAGGAAGCGGTTCTTCTCGGCCTCGAGCTCGGCGAGGCGCCGGCGCAGCCAGTCGAGGCGCTCGCCGAGGGTCTGCAGGTCCTCGGGCCCGCGGACGGTGATCGCGTTCGCGAAGTCCGCGCTGCCGAGCTGGCGGATGGAGGCGTCCAGCTCGCCGATCGGCCGCGCGATATAGCGCGTCAGCGCAAGCGCGATGCTGAGCGCCACCGCGGTGCTGAAGATGACGAGGAGCACCAGCCGCCGCTGCACGCCCTCGGCATCCTGGCGTAGGCGCGCGACCTCGCGGTCCGCCACGAGATAGCTGATGGCAAGGACCTCGTAGGCGTTCTCGGCGAGCTCGCCGCTGATCCGCGCGACGGTCTTGGCGCTTGGGCGCCGTCCCGGCGCGCTCATGAGCTCGTACAAGCCCTGCTCCTGCTCGACCGTCTTCGTGAGCGCCGCGAGCTGCTCGCCCTCGAGCGGCAGGAGGAGGAGCTCGTTCGAGACCACCTTGAAGCTGCGATGCACGCGCTCGTAATCCGCCGCGATGGACGGGTCGTCGAGCACCGCGAGCTGCTGCGAAAGGCGCTCGATCGAGCCGATCCGGTTCACGAGCGCACGGCTTGAGCGCGCCGCCTGCGAGGCGCTGAAGACGGCGTTGCGGCTCTGCTCCGCGAGCCGCTCGGTGTTCCATGCCGAGTAGGCGAGCGCGCCCACGAGCGGCAACGCGACGAGCGAGAAGCCGGCCAGAAGAAGGCCCAGGAACGAGCGCGGATAGGGCAGCATCCCCCTGAGAATGCCCATGTCCTTATAATTTCATGGAAATTTTTTGGTCGAGAGTGCGAATGTCACAGTCGGAAGCGAGCATAGTCTCGCGAAGGCCCCGCATCTATCTCGCGGCCGCAGTCGCCGCGAACGGCATTATCGGCGCGAGCGGCCGCCTGCCGTGGCATTTGCCCGAGGACCTGAAGCATTTCAAGAAGCTGACGCTGGGCCATCCGGTGATCATGGGGCGCAAGACGTGGGAGTCGCTCCACGGCAAGCCGCTGCCCGGGCGAGACAACATCGTCGTCACCCGCCAGGCCGGCTACGAGGCTCCTGGAGCAGCGGTCGCAGCTTCGCTCGAGGGCGCGCTCGCCCTGTGCGCGGGAGAACCGGTCGCCTTCGTCATCGGCGGCGAGGGCCTCTTCCGGGAATCACTGCCGATGGCAGACGGCCTGATCCTGACCGAGCTGGCGCGCGACTACGAAGGCGATACGCGCTTCCCGCAGTGGGACCGCTCGAAGTGGAAGGAAAGCCAGCGCGAAGCACACACCGCGGCTGACGGCATGCGCTTCGACTTCGTCCTGTACGAGAAGGCCGGCTAGTCGCGCACGCCGGCCTGGGCGTCTTTCGACTCGAACACGCGCACCTCCGGCAGCGGAAAGCCGTTGAACTGGCTCGCGTAGGCGGTGGTGTAGGCCCCGGCGTTGCGGATGTAGATGAAGTCGCCTTCCTGCAAGTCGGAGGGCAGCGGCTCGTCGCGCAGGACGATGTCGACCGAATCGCAGGTCGGCCCGCCGACGGTCCAGGAGACGCCCGGCCCGGAGCGGTCGGTGCGGATGCGGTACTTCAGGCCCTCGGTGCTCTCGATGACGCCGCCGAACATGCCGGCGTCCCAGTGCATCCAGCGCTTGCCGCCGCGCGTGGCCGTGCCGAGCACGCGGCAGACGAAGTAGCCGGCGTCCGAGACGAGGTAGCGCCCGGGCTCGGCGATGACCTGCACGTCGTCCGGGAAGGCCTTGAGCGACTCGTTCACGACCTGCGCGATGACCTCGATCGAGGGAATCGGCTTGACGTGGCGCACGGGATAGCCGCCGCCGATGTTCACCAGGCGCGGCTTGAGGCCCGCCTTCAGCATGACGTCGAAGAGCGTGCGCGTCTTTTCCAGCGCTACGCGCCAGTTCTCGGGGTTGCGGCATTGCGAGCCGACGTGGAACGTGACGCCCGCCAGGTCGACGCCGAGCCTCGCCGCCAGCGCCGCCAGCTCGCGCGCGTCGGCCGTGCTGGCGCCGAACTTGCCCGACAGGGGCCAGTCGGAGCCGATGTTCGGCGCGGCGATGCGCAGGTACTGCTTCGCGTCGGGCTTGACGTCGTGGACCTTGCGCATCTCGTCGGCGCTGTCTACCACGAACCACTCCACGCCCTTGGCCGCGGCGTAGGAGATCGCCTCGCGGGCCTTCACGGGGTTGGAGAAGAAGATCTCGGCCGCCGGCACGCCCAGGCCGAGAAGAAGGTCCAGCTCGGTCGTGGAAGCGATCTCGAAGCCGACCCCTTCCTGGGCCAGCACCTTGAGCACGCGCCGGTCCGGGTTCGCCTTGACCGCGTAGTGCGGCCGCACGCGCGGCATGGCCGCGCGGAAGCGCCTCGCTTTCGCCCGCACGATGGCGGTGTCGAGGATCAGGAACGGTCGGTTGTATTTTTGCCGGGCGGCCTCGCGCACGATCTCGAAGTCGAGGCTGACTTCGGGGTGCGTATCGAAGAGTTGCTCTTGAGGCTGCTGCTTGGCGAGTGCGGCGGTTCTGCGATTGAAGCTAGGGCGGTCCCCCATCAACGTCTCCTAAGGACGAGAACTAACCTTCGGGAATGTCCCGAACCGAAACGTCGTACACGCGCTTGCAAATCCTGGTGCTTGTCATGATGACCTCCTTCTCCTCGCCGGCCTTCGCGATGAAAAGTGAAGGAAAAATGTCTGGCCGATTATAGGGATGACCCCCCGCCAGTCAAGGGTTTGGGGGCGTTTTTTGCGGATTTTTTTCCGGCGCGCCGGGGGCCCTGCGAGACCACTAGATCTAGTGTGAGAAATTACTTTAAGTGCTAGATGCGGGGGAGCGTCACGCCCTTCTGCCCCTGGTACTTGCCGCCGCGGTCGCGGTAGGACGTCTCGCACGGCTCGTCCGACTCGAGGAAGATGACCTGCGCCACGCCCTCGTTGGCATAGATGCGCGCCGGCAGCGGCGTCGTGTTGGAAAACTCCAGCGTCACGTGCCCTTCCCACTCCGGCTCGAGCGGCGTCACGTTGACGATGATGCCGCAGCGGGCATAGGTGGACTTGCCGAGGCAGATGGTGAGGACGCTGCGCGGGATGCGGAAGTACTCGACGGTGCGGGCGAGCGCGAAGGAGTTCGGCGGAATGACGCAGACCTCGCCCTTGAAGTCGACGAAGTTCTTCTCGTCGAAGTGCTTCGGGTCGACGATGGTCGAGTTGACGTTGGTGAAGATCTTGAATTCGGTCGAGCAGCGGATGTCGTAGCCGTAGCTCGACGTCCCGTAGGAGACTATCTTGCGCCCGTCGAGCGCCTTCACCTGGCCGGCCTCGAAGGGCTCGATCATCCCGTGCTCGGCGGCCATGCGCCGGATCCAGCGGTCCGACTTGATCGTCATTAGGTGTTCTGCACCACGATGTTGGGAAACTTGGCGGTCATGTCGCGCTGCGACTCGGCGATCTTGACCGCGGCGCGCCGGGCGATCCGGCGGTAGATCTCGGCGATCTTCCCGTCCGGGTCGGAGACGACCGTGGGCTTGCCGGAATCGGCCTGCTGCTGGATCGATTCGTCGAGCGGCAGCTGGCCGAGGAGCTCGGTGCCGTAGTCCTTGCACATCTTCGCCGCGCCGCCGGAGCCGAAGATGTGGCTCTCGTGCCCGCACTTCGGGCAGACGTGGAACGACATGTTCTCCACGACGCCGAGGATCGGGATGCCGACCTTCTCGAACATCTTGAGGCCCTTGCGGGCGTCGATGAGGGCGATGTCCTGCGGCGTGGTGACGATCACGGCGCCGGTGACCGGCACTTTCTGCGCGAGGGTGAGCTGGATGTCGCCGGTGCCCGGCGGCAGGTCGATGACGAGGTAGTCGAGCTCGCGCCAGTTGGTGTCCTTGAGGAGCTGCTCCAGCGCCTGCGTCACCATCGGCCCGCGCCACACCATCGGCGTGTCGATGTCGATGAGGAAGCCGATCGAGATCGCCTGCAGCCCGTGGCCTTCCATGGGCTCGAGCCGCTTGCCGTCCTTGGACTCCGGGCGGCCGGCGATGCCGAGCATCATGGGCTGCGAAGGGCCGTAGATGTCGGCGTCGAGCATGCCGACTGAAGCGCCCTCCGCGGCCAGCGCGAGCGCCAGGTTCACCGCGGTGGTGGATTTCCCGACGCCGCCCTTGCCGGAAGCGACGGCGATGATGTTCTTGATGCCCGGGATGAGCTTCACGCCGCGCTGGACGGCGTGCGGGACGACCTTCGAGCTCACCTTCACCGTCACGCCCCCGGCACCGGCCGCCTTCAGCGCCTGGGTCACCTCGCGACGGATCGGCTCGTGCTGGCTCTTGCCGGGGTAGCCGAGCTCGACGTCGAGCGCAACGTCGTTGCCCGTCACCTTGATGTTGCGCGCCGAGCGGGTGCTGAGGAGGTCCTTGCCGGTATTCGGATCCACGATCTTGCGCAGCGTTTCGTGGACCTGGTTTTCATTCAATGACATAGGTGAAGTGTAAGCTAAAATCGCGCTCCCTCATGCGCAAACTCTTCGTCACGACGGCGCTGCCGTACGCGAACGGCGCGTTCCATATCGGCCACGTCATGGAGTACATCCAGGCCGATATCTGGGTGCGCTTCCAGCGGATGCAAGGGCACGCCGTGCATTTCGTCGGCGCGGACGACGCGCACGGCGCGCCCATCATGCTCGCCGCCGAGAAGGCGGGCGTGTCGCCCGAGGCGTTCGTCGCCTCCATCGCCAAGGGGCGCCGGCAGTACCTCGACGGCTTCCACATCGCCTTCGACAACTGGCATTCCACGCATTCGGCCGAGAACACGCAGCTCTCGCAGGACATCTATCGCCGCCTGAAGGCGAAGGGGCTCATCTATACGAAGCCGGTCGAGCAATTCTTCGACCCGGTGAAGGGCATGTTCCTCGCCGACCGCTACATCAAGGGCGAATGCCCGAACTGCGGCGCGAAGGACCAGTACGGCGACGCCTGCGAGAACTGCAGCAGCGTCTACTCCGCCACCGAGCTCAAGAATCCCTACTCGGCGCTCTCCGGCGCGACCCCCGTCCTGAAGAGCTCCGAGCACCACTTCTTCCGCCTCTCCGACCCGAAGTGCAAGGCCTTCCTCGCGCAGTGGCTGGGCACGCCCGAGCGGCTGCAGCCGCAGGTCGTGAACAAGGCGAAGGAATGGCTCGAGGGCGAAGGCGAGAAGGCGCTCGGCGACTGGGACATCTCGCGCGATCCGCCCTACTTCGGCATCCGCATTCCCGACATCGCCGAGGAGAAATACCTGTACGTGTGGCTGGATGCGCCCATCGGCTATCTCGCCTCGTTCAAGAACTACTGCTCCAAGAAGGGCATCGACTTCGAGAAGTTCCTGCAGGACCCGGCGTCCGAGCAGGTGCACTTCATCGGCAAGGACATCATCTACTTCCACACGCTCTTCTGGCCGGCGATGCTCGAGTTCGCCGGCAAGCCGTACAAGGTGCCCGACCACGTCTACGTGCACGGCTTCATCACCGTGTCCGGCGACAAGATGTCGAAGTCGCGAGGCACGGGAATCAGCCCGCTGCGCTACCTCGAGCTCGGCATGAACCCCGAATGGCTGCGCTACTACATCGCGGCGAAGCTCAACGCCAACGTAGAGGACATCGACTTCAACCCCGGGGATTTCATCGCCCGCGTGAACAGCGACCTCGTGGGCAAGTACGTGAACATCGCGAGCCGCTGCGCCGTGTTCATCAGCCGCAAGTTCGACGGCAAGCTGGCGGCGCCCTCGCCGGTCTTCGCCTTCGCGGCCCGCGCGGCCGAGATCGGCGCGCTCTACGACGCGCGCGAATACGGCAAGGCGCTGCGCGAAGTCATGGCGCTCGCCGACGTCGCGAACCAGTACGTCGACGAGAACAAGCCGTGGGACCTCTCCAAGCAGGCGGGCGCGGAGAACAAGCTGCACGAGGTCTGCTCGACGGCGCTCGAGCTTTTCCGCGTGCTGACGATCTACCTCAAGCCCGTCCTGCCGAAGCTCGCCGCCGACGCCGAGCGCTTCCTCAATCTTCCGGACCTCACCTGGCAGGCGGCGCAGATGCCGCTCGCCGCCGGCCACCGCGTCAACGAGTACAAGCACCTGCTCGGCCGCGTCGACGACAAGCAGCTCGACAAGCTGTTCGACGTCGCCTCCGTGCCGCAGCCCGCGGCGCCGCAGCGGCACGCCGAGAAGCAGGAGCACGCCGCGAAGGAGCACACCGTGAATGAAATTTCCATCGAGGATTTCGGCAAGCTGGACCTGCGCGTCGCGAGGATCGTCAAGGCCGAGCACGTCGAGGGCGCGGACAAGCTCCTCAAGCTGACGCTCGACGTCGGGCCGCTCGGGACGCGCACCGTGTTCGCGGGAATCAAATCCGCGTATGCGCCGGAAAAGCTGGAAGGAAAGCTCGCGGCGCTCGTCGCGAATCTTGCACCGCGCAAAATGAAGTTCGGCGTGTCGGAGGGGATGGTGCTCGCGGCCTCGTGGGATAAAAACGACAGCGCCGCTGCCCAGGAGCCGGGCATATTCCTCGTTTCGCCCGACTCCGGAGCGAAGCCGGGAATGAGGGTCAAGTAGAATAAGTAAGTCGCGGCTTACGGGCCGCTCAGCGGCGTCCCCCGAGATGGAGAGCTCCAGCCGCACGCTGGTCTGCAGCGTCGTCTTCCTCGACATCGTCGAGTATTCGAAGAAGCCGGTCGCCGACCAGCTGCAGCTCAAGCAGGCCTTCAACGAGATGCTGGCCGCGGCGCTCGAAGCCGTGCCGGCGCGGGACCGCATCATCCTCGACACCGGCGACGGCGCCGCCGTGACGTTCATGGGCGACCCGGAGGACGCGCTCTTCGCCGCGATGGCGGTGCGCGACGCGGCAAGCGGAATCCCCATTCCCGTCCGTCTCGGCATCAACCTCGGCCCAGTGCGCCTGGTGAAGGACCTGAACGGCCAGATGAACATCATCGGCGACGGCATCAACGTCGCGCAGCGGGTGATGAGCTTCTCGCGGCCGGGCCAGCTGCTCGTCTCGCGCTCCTTCTACGAAGTCGTGTCGTGCCTGTCGCGCGACTACCTCAATCTCTTCCGCCACGAGGGCTCTCGCACCGACAAGCACGTCCGCGAGCACGAGGTGTACTCCGTGGTCGGAGCGCCTTCGACGCGGCGCATGGCGCAAACCGGCGCGGAAGTGTCGGCGCAGCCCGGATGGCGCGGCTGGCTCGGCGGCACCGGGCCGCTGGGACTGCGCCGCAGCGCCCTCGTCGCCGCGCCGGCGTTCTTCGCCGCGCTGCTCTCCGGCGGCCTGCTGCTCGGCGGCTTGCTCGGCACCCCGGCCGCGCCGGCGGTCGCGGAGGAGCAGGCGCCGGCGCCCGCGCCGAGAGTCGAGCGCCCGCGGCTTGCCAACGCGTCGGATCTCGCGAAGCCGGCCGCCGTCGAGAAGACGGAGAAAAAGCGCAGCGTGGAGCGGCTGGAAAAGAAGCTGCAGCGCGTGGCGCGCGCGGAAAGCACCGCCCCGGCAGCGGCGTCCCCCGCGACCGGCCGAGTCGTGCTCGCGGTGGCGCCCTGGGGCGAGGTGCTGGTCGACGGGCAGAGCCGCGGCGTCAGCCCTCCCGTGCAGATGGTCGAGCTGCCCGCCGGCCCGCATAGCATCGAGCTGCGCAACGGCGAGTTCCCCCCGTTCCAGCAGAAGATCGTGGTAAAACCCGGCGAGCCGGTGCGCGTCCAGCACCGGTTCCGCTA
>JBLNDP010000094.1:0-9849 GCA_050261755.1 Clostridia bacterium | reverse complement strand
CTGCTCGCGATCCGCGCCGCCGTGGCGGCGAAGGTCAGCATGACCTACAAGATCCTGTACAACGACGCGGTCGCCATGACCGGCGGCCAGCGGCACGACGGCCCGCTCGACCCGGCGATGATCTCGCGCCAGATCGCCGCCGAAGGCGTGAAGCCGATCATCGTCGTCACCGACGAGCCGGAGAAATATCCCGCCGGCATCAATTGGGCCCCGGGCGTGACCATCCGGCACCGCAAGGAACTGGATGCGGTCCAAAAAGAATTGAGAGAAGTCCAAGGCGTATCGGCGCTGATCTACGATCAGACCTGCGCCTCGGAGAAGCGCCGGCGCCGCAAGCGCAACGAATTCCCCGACCCGGCCAAGCGCGTCGTCATCAACGAGATGGTGTGCGAAGGCTGCGGCGACTGCAGCGCGAAGTCCAACTGCCTCTCCGTCGAGCCGCTCGAGACGGAATTCGGCCGCAAGCGCGTCATCAACCAGTCCAGCTGCAACAAGGACTACTCCTGCGTGAACGGCTTCTGCCCGAGCTTCGTCACCGTGGAGGGCGGCGCGCTCCGCAAGGGCAAGTCCTCCGCCGTCTCGATGGATGAATCGTTTGCCCTTTCGGAACCCGAAATCGGAAGCCTGGAAACGCCCCGCGGGATCCTGGTCACGGGAATCGGCGGCACCGGCGTGATCACCATCGGGCAGATCATCGGCATGGCTGCGCACCTGGAGGGCAAGGGCGTGTCCGTGCTCGACATGTCGGGCCTCGCGCAGAAGTACGGCGCCGTCATGTCGCACGTCCAGGTCGCGGCGCGGCCCCAGGACCTGCACGCCGCGCGCCTCGATACCGGCGGGGCGGACCTCGCCATCGGCTGCGACCTGGTGGTCACGGCAAGCACCGACGCCATCGCGAAGATGGCGCCCACGCGCACGCGGGCCATCGTCAACGCAAGCGTGACGCCCACGGCCGAGTTCGTGCGCAACCCGGACTGGCGGCTGCCCGGCGGCGACCTCAAGCGCGACGTGAGCGAGGCCTGCCGCGAGGCCGAATTCGTGCCGGCGACCGCGCTCGCCACCGGCCTGATGGGCGATGCGATCGCGACCAACATGTTCATGCTCGGCTACGCCTACCAGAAGGGCTGGGTGCCGCTCTCCGGCGCCTCGCTCGAGCGCGCCATCGAGCTGAACGGCGTCGCGGTGGAATTCAACCGCGCGAGCTTCCTCTGGGGGCGGCGCGCCGCGACGGACCTGGAGCGAGTCCGGCGCATCGCCACGCCGGCGGAGGTCATTCCCATCGAGCAGCACCTTTCCCGCGACCTCGACGAGCTCGTCGAGCGGCGCGTCAAGTTCCTCACGGAGTACCAGAACGCGGCCTACGCTCGCCGCTATCGCGAGCTCGTCGAGCGCGTGAAGGAGGTAGAGAAGCAAAAGGTCGGCTCGACCAAGCTTGCCGAGGCGGTCGCCCGGTACTACGCGAAGCTTCTCGCCTACAAGGACGAGTACGAGGTGGCGCGCCTGCATGCGGACCCGCAGTTCCGCCGCCGCATCGAGTCGATGTTCGAAGGCGACTACAAGATGGTCTATCACCTCTCGCCGCCGCTCCTCGCGCGCATGGACCCGGCGACCGGCGAGCCGCGCAAGATGCGCTTCGGCGCGTGGATGCTGCCGGTCTTCAAGGTGCTCGCCGCGCTCAAGGGGCTGCGCGGCAGCGCGCTCGACCCGTTCGGGCACACCGAGGAGCGCCGCAACGAGCGGACGCTCATCGCGGAATACGAGGCGTCGATCGGGGCGCTGCTCGCGAGCCTGGACGCGACGAGCCACGCCGCGGCGGTCGAGATCGCTTCGATTCCCGAGGACATCCGCGGCTTCGGCCACATCAAGATGCGCAACATCGCCACCGCGCGCAAGAAACGCGAGCAGCTCATGGCGGCCTTCGCCGCGCCGCGCGGCGCGCAGCGCGCCGCGGCCTGAAGCGCTCCCTTCTTCTCGCCCTCGCCGCCTTGGCGGCGTTGAACGGACCTGCCGGCGCCGCCGAGCAGGTCGTCGACATCGCCGGCGGGGAAACCATCCGCTACGAAACGATCGTCCCGGACGCGGCTTCCGCGGCAAGCGCGCTCGGGACGGCGCGGCGCATCCTCCGGCATCTCGCTGCGGGCGACCTGGAAGACGCGGCCGTGCTCTCCAACGCACCCAAGAGGCGATTCGAGGTGCTGCGCGACTACAGGGCGAGCGTCGGCGAGGAGGAGTTCAAGCGCGTCTTCGCGCGCCTCCTGAGCGCCGAGCGCCGCTCTGTGCGGGAAATCGCCATTGGCCCGCATCACCTCCTGGTGTGGGACGTGCGCGGCGCCGATCGCGAGCTGGCGGCGCAGTACTACGTGAACGTCGAGGGGCGGTACTTCATGGACGACGTGCCGGGCGAGACGCGCGCGCAGCTCATGCGGGTGCTGCGCGCCTGGCGCGAGCAGCGCGCCGCCGCTAAACCTTCAGGCGGAACGGATTGAAATCGGTGCCGCGGTCGTAGTAGTCCTCGTTCTCCGCGCGCTTGAGGAATCCCACGACCCGGTACGTCACCGGCGTCATGACCGCCTCCCAGCCTGACTTGAGCAGGTACTGCGCGATGGCCACCTTGACGATGTCCCCCGTTGCCCAGATGCCATAGAAGGCGATGAAGTAGAAGAGGGACGAGTCGACCAGCTCGCCGACCAGCGTGGAGCCTATGGTTCGCGTCCACAGCCACTTGCCGGCGGTCCAGATCTTCATCTTCGCGAGGACGTAGCTGTTGGCGAAGCTGCCGGCCCAGAACGCGATCATGGACCCCGCGGCGATGCGCCAGGCATTGCCGAAGACGCCTTCCAGGTGCGCCTGGTAGCCAGCCATGAAGTCGGTTTTCGCCGGCGGCAGGGATATGACGACCCACGCCATGAACGAGGCGAACGCGAGCGCGGCGAAGCCGGCCCACACGACGCGCCGGTCCCGCCCGTACCCGTACACCTCCGTCAGGACGTCGCCGAAGATGTAGGAGATCGGGAAGAAAAGGACCCCGGCGCCAAATGGCACCTCACCGATGCCCGGCAGCGTGATCACCGCCTGCTTCGCCGCGCCGATGAAGTTCGAGCACAGCAGCACGGTGACGAACGCCGCCATCACGAAGTCGTAGTAGCGGTACGTGCGCGGCTGGCTCATCTCGGCAGCCTCTACGGAAGGCGGGGCTGGTAGGACGCGATATCGGGCTCGAGCGGTATGCCCATGGCGTCGAGCATGCGCCCGACCATGGCGTAGAAAGCGGCGATGAGCGCCAGCTCGACATAGTCGTGGTGATCGAAGTGCTGCGTCACGCGCGCGTACACCTCGTCCGTCACGCGCCCCTGCGTAACCGCCTCGGCAAGAAGGAGCGCAGCCTTTTCCTGCTCCGTGAACTCGCTGGAGCGCTGCCAAGAGGCGAGCGCCGCAATTTGCGCCTCGCGCACGCCCGCCTTGCGCGCCATCCGCAAGTGCTGCGCCCATTCGTACTCCGATCTCATGAGCTGCGCCCCGCGGAGGATGACGAGCTCGCGAAGCGACCGGGGCGTGCGCGTGTCATGGCGCAGCGTTTTCGAGAATTCGGTCCAGGCGGCGACCAGCTTCGGATGATTGGCGAGGCCACGATACAAGTTGGGCGGCTCGCCCCACAATTCCTCGAGTCTTTTGCGGAGCGCGGGCTCGAAATCCGCCATGGGGACGCGTGACATGGCGCGCATAATAACCGAGTGGATATCTCGGGCTTCGAGCTCACGCGGGTCCCGGACGAGTTCTACGACGACCCGTACCCGTACTACGCGGCGCTCCGCGAGCAGGATCCGATGCACGAGATGGCAGGCGGCGCGATTTTCGTCTCCCGCTACGAAGACGCCATAGCGGTGTATCGCAGCCCGCAGGCGAGCTCGGACAAGAAGGTCGAGTTCAAGCCCAAGCTCGGCGACTCGCCGCTCTACGAGCACCACACCACGAGCCTGGTCTTTAACGATCCGCCGCTGCATACGCGCGTGCGGCGCCTCATCATGGGAGCGGTGAACCAGCGCGCCATTGGGCGCATGGAGCAGCAGGTGACGCGCCTCGTCGATGCGCTGCTGGACGATATGCAGGAAAAGCGGCGTATCGACTTCATCGCCGACTTCGCCGCGCAGATCCCCATCGAGGTGATCGGCAACCTGCTCGACATCCCCCGCCCGGAGCGCAGCCCGCTGCGCGCCTGGTCGATTGCAATCCTTTCCGGCCTGGAGCCAAAGCTGACGCCCGAGATGTTCGAGCGCGGCAACCGCGCGGTTACCGAATTTGTTTCCTATCTAAAGATCCTGGTAGAGGATCGGCGAAGAAAGCCCGGCGACTTCGAGTCCGACGTGCTGACCCGGCTCATCCAGGGCGAGAAGGACGGCGAGCGGCTTACGGAAACCGAGCTCTACCACCAATGCATCTTCCTGCTGAACGCCGGCCATGAGACCACCACCAACCTCATCGGCAACGGCTTGTGGGCGCTCCTCCGGTTCCCGGAGCAGATGGATGCGTTGCGAAGAACCCCCTCGCTTCTCCCCTCCGCGGTCGAGGAGATGCTCCGGTTCGACGGGCCGATCCAGCTCAACAACAGGCGCCTCACCGCGCCGATGGAGCTCGCCGGGCGCGAATGGCCGGCAGGCACGCTCATCACCATTGGCATCGGCGCCGCGAACCGCGATCCGGCGCAGTTCGCCGAGCCCGACCGCTTCGACGTCGCCCGCAAGCCCAATCGCCACGTCGCCTTCGGGCACGGCGACCATGTCTGCGTCGGCATGAATGTCGCCCGGATGGAGGGGCGCATTGCTTTTTCAGGGTTACTTTCCCGATTCAAAAACGTGGAGATCGAAGCTGAGCCGGAGCGCGACCGGCGCGTGCGCTTCCGCGGTTTCCGGAAGCTGCCCCTGGAGGTACGCTAACGCCATGACCTTCACCCCTTGGGAAAACCCCATGGGCACCGACGGATTCGAGTTCATCGAGTACGCGGCGCCCGATCCTGCCGCCATGGCGAAGGTGTTCGAGCGCATGGGCTTTCGCGCCCTCGCCCGGCACCGCCACAAGGACGTCACGCTGTACCGGCAGGGCGACATCAATTTCATCCTGAACGCCGAGCCCGATTCCTTCGCACAGCGATTCGCGCGGCTGCACGGGCCGAGCGTGTGCGCCATCGCGTTTCGCGTGCGCGACGCCAAGGCCGCCTATGAGCGCGCGGTGTCCCTTGGCGCCTGGGGCTATGCGGGCCAAGCCGGTCCGGGCGAGCTCAACATCCCGGCGATCAAAGGTGTCGGCGACTCGCTCATCTACTTCGTCGACCGCTGGCGCGGAAAGAACGGCGCGAGCGAGGGCGACATTGGCAACATCGGGTTCTACGACGTCGACTTCGAGCCGCTGCAGAAGGGCGCGAGCCTGGCCCACGAAGGCGTGGGACTGCTCTACGTGGACCACCTGACGCACAATGTGCACCGCGGCCGGATGAAGGAGTGGGCCGACTTCTACGGACGCCTCTTCAACTTCCGCGAGATCCGCTACTTCGACATCGAGGGCCAGGTCACCGGCGTGAAAAGCCAGGCGATGACGAGCCCCTGCGGCAAGATCCGCATCCCCATCAACGAGGAAGGCAACGACAAGCCCGGGCAGATCAGCGAGTACCTCGACCGCTACCACGGCGAGGGCATCCAGCACATCGCCATGGGCGCAAGCGACCTGCCGCGCACCGTGGACGCGCTCCGGGCGAACGGCGTGAAGCTCCTCGACACGCCGGACACCTACTACGAGCTCATCGACAAGCGCATCCCCGGGCACGGTGAAAACGTCGAGGAGCTGCGCAAGCGCCGCATCCTCGCCGATGGAAAGCCGGGCGAGCTTCTGCTGCAGATCTTCAGCGAGAACCAGCTCGGCCCGATCTTCTTCGAGTTCATCCAGCGGAAGGGCAACGAGGGCTTCGGCGAGGGCAATTTCAAGGCGCTCTTCGAGTCGATGGAGCTCGACCAGATGCGCCGCGGCGTGCTCGCCAAGTCATGAAGCACGGCGCGGCTGGCGGCGCGCGGCCGGAGCGGGCCGACTGGACGATCGACCAGGCCTGGGAACGCTACACGGCGGAGGAGCACCGCACCTGGCGCACGCTCTTCGAACGTCAGACCAAGCTCCTTCCGGGACGGGCCTGCGACGCCTTCGTGGACGGCATGAAGCGCCTGCCGATCGGACCCGGGGAGATTCCGGATTTCCGCCGGCTCTCGGACGTGCTGGCCAAGGCCACCGGCTGGCGGGTCGTCGCCGTGCCCGGCCTCGTCCCGGACGAGGTCTTCTTCGAGCATCTCGCCAACCGGCGCTTTCCCGCCGGCCAGTTCATCCGCCGCCCGGACCAGCTCGATTACATCGAGGAGCCGGACGTCTTCCACGACGTCTTCGGCCACGTGCCCATGCTCATGCATCGCACGCTCGCGGACTTCATCCAGGCCTACGGCCAGGGCGGCTTGCGCGCCCAGCGCCTGGGCGTACTGCCGCATCTCGCCCGTGTCTATTGGTACACGGTCGAGTTCGGCCTGGTCGAGCAGGCGGATGGCATTCGCCTCTACGGCTCGGGCATCGCCTCTTCGCGCACGGAGACGGTCTTCGCGCTGGAGGACCCTTCGCCGAATCACATCCGCTTCTCGCTTGAGCGAGTGATGCGCACCGGCTACCGGATCGACGACTTCCAGGAAACGTACTTCGTCCTGCGCAGGCTCGACGAGCTGCTCGAGCTCGCCAGCATCGACTTCCTGCCGCTCTACGAGCGGGTGTCGCGCCTGCCGGGCTTTCAGCCGGGCGACGTGCTGCCGAGCGACACCGTCCTGCATCGGGGTACCGGCACCTATCACAGGGGAAAGCATGCGCTTCACTGACAGGGTGGTCGTCGTCACGGGCGGTGCCGGAAACCTCGGCGCGGAGGTCGGCCGTCGGTTCGGCTCGCTGGGGGGGCGTGTCGTCCCGGTGGACCTGCCCACCAACCTCCTCGACCAGAAAGCCGTCGACGGGGTCGTCGAGGAAATCGTCCGCAAGCACGGCAAGCTGGACGTGCTCTGCAACATCGCGGGCGGCTTTCGCATGGGCAGCCCGGTGCACGAGACGTCGGACGCGGACTGGAACTTCCTCTTCGATGTAAACGTGCGCACGGTGCTCCATACCGCGCGTGCCGTCGTGCCTCACATGCTCAAGGCCGGCGGCGGAAAGATCGTCAACATCGGCGCCTTCGCCGCCCAGCGGGGCGCCGCGCAGATGGGCGCCTACACCGCCGCCAAAGCGGCGGTCATCCGGCTCACCGAAGCGATGTCCGCGGAGCTGCGCGAGAAAGGCATCAACGTGAATTGCGTGCTGCCGACGATCCTCGATACGCCGCAAAACCGGGCCGCCATGCCTGGCGCCGACCCGGCGCGGTGGGTGTCCCTGCACGATCTTGCAGCCGTCATCGTCTTCCTCGCCTCCGACGAGGCGCGTGCTATACATGGCGCTGCGCTTCCCGTGACCGGCCTGAGCTAGGGGATGAAACTCAAATACCAGAGCGGCTTCGGCAACACGTTCTCCACCGAGGCCGAGCGGGGCGCGCTGCCCCTCGGACAAAACTCACCGCAGCGCACGCCGCGCGGCCTCTACGCCGAAGTGCATTCCGGCAGCGCGTTTACCGCGCCGCGCGCAGAGAACCTTTCCTCGTGGCTCTACCGCCTGCGGCCCTCCGCGATGCATCCCGCGTTCAAGCCGCTCGCACCGCGGGACCTGCGCTCAGGCCCCTTCGACGAGGTCGATGCGCCGCCGAACCGCTTGCGCTGGGACCCGCTGCCGATTGCAGCGGGCGACTTCGTCGACGGCCTCTTCACCCTCGCCGGCTCAGGCGACGCGGCTTCGCAGGCGGGCATCGCCGTCCACGTTTATCGCGCGACGCGCTCGATGAAGGACCGCTACTTCTACGACGCGGACGGCGAGTTGATGTTCGTGCCGCAGGAAGGAAGCCTCCTCCTTTTCACGGAATACGGCGTCCTCGACGTGGCGCCGGGCGAGATCGCCGTCGTGCCGCGCGGTACCAAGTTTCGCGTGGACGTGGACGGCCCCACGCGCGGCTATCTCTGCGAGAACTACGGCGCGCCGTTCCGGCTTCCGGAGCTCGGCCCGATCGGCTCCCAGGGCCTCGCGCAGCGGCGGCATTTCCTCGTCCCGGTCGCGGGGTACGAGGACAAGAGCCGCAAGTGCCAGCTCGTCGCCAAGTTCCTCGGCAAGCTCTGGGGGACGGAGCTCGGCCATTCGCCGCTCGACGTCGTCGCGTGGCACGGAAACTACGCGCCGTACAAGTACGACCTGGCGCGGTTCATGGTCATCAACACGGTGAGCTTCGACCATCCCGATCCCTCCATCTTCACCGTGCTCACCTCGCCCTCGGGACAGCCTGGCGTGGCGAATTGCGATTTCGTCATCTTCCCGCCGCGCTGGATGGTGGCCGAGCACACCTTCCGCCCGCCCTGGTTCCATCGCAACCTGATGAGCGAGCTCATGGGCCTCGTGCGCGGCGTCTACGACGCGAAGGCCGAAGGCTTCCTGCCCGGCGGCGTGTCGATCCACAACTGCATGAGCGCGCACGGGCCGGACGTTGCCTCCTATGACAAGGCGGTCCGGAAGGACCTCGTGCCGGAAAAGCAGGAAGGCACCCTCGCTTTCATGTGGGAATCGCGCTACGTCTTCCGGCCCACCGCCGCGGCGCTCGCCTCCAAGGCCCTGCAGAAGGACTACGACCGCGTCTGGGACGGATTCAAGAAGGCGAAATGAACCGGGCGCACGAGCCGCGCCCGGCCGTTGTACGCTAGGCGAATGCACGCAACTTCCTCGGGCCTTCGCATCGCCTACCGTCGCCTCGGCAAGCCCGGCGACGTACCGCTCCTCATCGTCCACGGCCTGTCCTATACCTCGGCGGATTGGCTTTCCGTCGCCGAGCGCCTCGGCAACGAGCGCGAGGTCATCTGCATCGACATGCGCGGCTTCGGCGAGTCGGACTGGAGCCCCGCCAAGGACTACAGCGTGCCGGCCATGGCAGGCGACATCGTCGCCGTGCTCGACCATGCCGGCGTCCCACGCGCGGCGCTCGCCGGCCATTCGATGGGTGGGCGGAGCGCGACGTACGCGGCGGCCAGGAACGCGGGACGCGTGGCCGGGCTCGTGCTCATCGACTACTCGCCGGAAAACGCGCCCGCCGGGACGATGCGCACCGCCAAGAACGTCGTGAACAACCCGGAGCGCTTCCGCCGCGACCCGTTCTTCCGCGAGCAGTTCAAGCGGCTGCTCGAGACCGGGGAGCGGCCGAAACAGGGTGTCGACATGTGGCAGGTCATTGGCGAGGTGTCATGCCCGATCCTCTCCTTGCGAGGCGCACGCTCGGACATGTACATGCCCGAGACCGTGGCGAAGATGCAGGCCGCCAATCCGCGGTTGAAGGTCGTCGAGGTGGATGCCGGCCATAACATCGCGGGCGACAATCCGGCCGCATTCGTGAAGGAAATGAATTCCTTCCTGGCAACCCTTGAAAGGGCAACCGCATGAACACGCGAGGCGTCGACCATCTCGCCATCGTGTCGGACGACATGCCGACCGCGATGGACTTCTACACGCGCGTCGTGGGCTTCCGGCTGGTGCACGTGCGCCGCGTGCCCTACGAGCAGGATCGCTGGCAGCCGCCTTACGACAACCTGCGCCATTACTTTTTCGACATGGGCAACGACTCGCTCTTCGCGATCTTCGAGTATCCGAAGGGCCTGCCGCGCCAGGTGCGCGACCACGTGGGCGGCATGCAGCACGTCGCCTTCCACGTGCCGCCCGACC
>JBLNDP010000093.1:0-3907 GCA_050261755.1 Clostridia bacterium | reverse complement strand
TACGACCGCACGCGCGTCACCGAGCGGCCGAGCGGCTACTTCTGGCAATCGATCGACGGCGGCCGCGAGTACGGCCCGTTCGCGACGCTGCTCGAGGCGGTGCTCGACATGCAGGCGGTCGACGCGCAGCCGCCGGAGCCGGGCGAGAGCGTCGAGGAAGCCGAGAGCGAGATCGGCATCTCGGGCTGGATCGATCCGGAGACCGGCGAGCCGGCCGAAGAAGAGCGCCCGCGCCTCGAGCAGCACTGAGGCCCGCGGACTTTTATCTCCGCGTACGACTGTTCGCGGGAGTATCCGCTCACCGCGGAAGTATCCGCTCACAATTGGCCCATCAATCTTGATGGGCGTATCCTCAGTTCCTCGAGGAACTCGGACAGGAGGATGCCATGTCCGAAGAGCAGGAACTCCAGCTCGAGCTGGAAGCCGAGCGGCGGCGCGCCGAGGCCGCCTGGAAGGGCGGCGCGAGCGAATACGTGGCGCTGCCGGTGGCCGCGGCGATCGCCTTCCACCAGGCGCACCACGCCACGCGCACCATCGTCTCGCGCCACGATTACGATGAGGCGCTGAACATGGCCGCGTCGGCGCTATCGCGCCTGATACCGATCTACCGGCTTGCCGGTCCGGCGCTCGGCCGCGAGGTCGTGGCGGTGGATCTCGTGCGCCAGCGCTTCGCGCGCGGCGCCACGCGGCTGCGCTCGGCGGACGGCAGCGAGACCAGCGACGAGCTTTCGGTGATGCGCGGCAACCTGCAGCTCGCGCTGGACGAGATCCGGCGCGTCGGCGTGCCGTTCAGCCTGGCCTTCGGGCCCGAGCGCGAGCCCTAGTGGGCCGCGCGCACGAGCTCCCAGTCGCCGCTCGACTTGTCGCGGCTGAGCGTGAATTCCCGTCCGTCGCGCGTCTTGACGGTGTAGGTCCTCGCGCCGTCCAGGTCCCCCGCGCTCAGCACGCGTAGCACGCGCAGGAAGCGCTCGCCCAGGCGGAAGCCGAGCGGCACGTCCTCGCCGTGCACCCTGCGGCAATCGACGTGGATCTTCATGCGGCCATCGTCGCGCGCCCTGCGCCCTCCTGCTTGATCCTCGTCAACACGCCGCGCCGGCGAAAGAGTGGAATGACGCCATGGTGGCCGGCACGCCGGAGGTCTTTATCGCCTATGCGCCGCGCGGCGAAGGGCTGCGCTGCGCGCTCGTGTACCTCGCGCGCGGCCGCGACGTGTGCGGCTGGTTCACCGGCCCGAATGCGCCGGCGAGCATCGCCGCCCTCTACTTCGTGCTCGAGGACTTCCATTCCAAGGCGGAGCCGCGCTACGCGGCGGCGCAGGCCCTCGACCTCCATGCCGGCTGGCTCCTCGACGAGGCGCGCTGCCACGAGCTCGCCGAGCTGCAGGAGCTCTTCTCGTCGGAGTGGCTCTTCTATCCCGGCGACCGCCGCGCGGCCGCGGAGCTCGACTCGTACTCGCGCGCCCAGCTCGCGCACGGCTCCGACGTGAACCTGCGCTTCGAGCGGCTGAACCACCTTTCCAAGCAGCAACCGAACTGGACCCACTACTCGCCCGGCTTCGAGCGCGGCGTGCTGCGCACGCTCGCGAAGCGCTGGCCGCTCGAGTACCGGGGAGAGCAACAAGACTAAGGCAAAGCGAAGGGAGAACCACATGAGAACTCTTACGATGGCGGCGCTCGCGGCGCCGCTGCTGTTCGCAGGCCCGGCGTTCGGGCAGGCCGGCTCGGGCAACTGGACCTCGAGTGGCGTGCAGGTGAAGAACTCCGTCGCGCACTGCTGGCGCGCCGGCTACTGGACGCCGGCCATGGCAAACGCCGAGTGCGATCCGGATCTGGTGCCCAAGGCCGCGCCTGCCGCGGCGCCGGCTCCCGCTCCTGCGCCGGCCCCCGTCGCGGCGCCCAAGCCCGTGTTCGAGCGCGCGACCTTCGCGGTCGACGTGCTGTTCGAGTTCGACAAGGCGGACCTGCGCGACGAAGGCAAGCGCCAGCTCGACAAGCTGGTGCAGGACATCGCCAAGGTGAACCTCGACGTGTTCGTCGCCGTCGGCCACGCCGACCGCATCGGCACGGCGAAGTACAACCAGCGCCTCTCCGAGCGGCGCGCCGCGTCGATCAAGTCCTACCTGGTCGGCAAGGGCATCGCCGACAACCGCATCTACACGGAAGGCAAGGGCGAGAGCCAGCCCGTCACCGGCGACAAGTGCAGGAAGATGGGGCCCGAGAACGGGCGCAACGCGAAGCTCGTCGCCTGCCTCCAGCCCGATCGCCGCGTCGAGATCGAGGTCGTCGGCACGCGGCAGAAGTAAGCGGCGGCGAGGGCGCCCCATGAGCCTGCCATGAGCGCCCTCGACCAGCTTTCGCACGACTGGTCCGCCCTCTGGCAGGCGGCGCCGGGGCGGCGCTTCCAGGAGCTCTACCGCCGGCGGCATCGCCGGCGCGAGAGCGAGCTGCGGCGCCTGCTGCTGATGGCGTTCGGCGGCCTGCTGGTGCTCTTCGGAGCGCTCCTCGTGTTCACGCCCGGCCCCGGCGCGGCGGTGGCCGCCTTCGGCGCGGTCCTCATCGCGGGGCAGTCGCGCCGCGCGGCGCTGGTCCTCGACCGCTGGGAGATCCGGCTGCGCCGCCTCGTACAATGACCTTGGATGACTGAGCGAACGAAGGCGTGGCTGCGCCGCGCGGCCGCCGCGCTCGTCCTCGTGCTGGTCGCGGTGCTTGCCTGGCAGCGCTATGCCGGCCACCGCGAGGAACCGGGCGTGGCGAGCGGCAACGGCCGCATCGAGGCGACGCAGGTCGACGTCGCCTCGCGCAACGCCGGGCGCGTCAAGGAGATCCTGGTCGCCGAGGGCGATCTCGTCGCCGCGGGGCAGGCGGTCGTGCGCATGGACACGGACGTGCTCGAGGCCAGCCGCCGCCAGGCGGAGGCGCAGCTCGAGCAGGCGAAGAGCGCGATCGCCGCGGCGCGCGCCACCACGGCGCAGCGCTCGACGGAGCTCGCGCTCGCGAAGACGCAGCTCTCCCGCACGGCGGCGCTCGCGGAAAAGAAGTTCGTCTCGCCGCAGGCGGTGGACGACGCGAAGAGCCGCGTGGAAAGCGCGCAGGCGGCGCTCGAGGCGGCGCGCGCGCAGACGAGGGGCCAGGAATCCACCGCGGCGGCCGCGCAGGCGAACATCGAGCGCATCCAGGCCGACATCGACGACTCGGTGCTCAAGTCGCCGCGCGACGGGCGCATCCAGTACCGCATCGCGCAGCCGGGCGAAGTGGTCGGCGCCGGCGGGCGCGTGCTGAGCCTCCTCGACCTCTCCGACGTCTACATGACGTTCTTCCTGCCCACCGCGGCGGCGGGGCGCCTCGCCCTCGGCGCCGACGCGCGCATCATCCTCGACGCCGCGCCGCAGTACGTCATCCCGGCGAAGATCTCCTTCGTCGCCTCGGACGCGCAGTTCACGCCGAAGACGGTCGAGACGGCGAGCGAGCGCGAGAAGCTCATGTTCCGCGTGCGCGCCCAGATCGACCCCGACCTGCTGCGCAAGCACGTCACGCGCGTGAAGGCGGGGCTGCCGGGCGTCGCCTACGTGAAGCTCGACGCCGCCGCGCCCTGGCCGGAGCGCCTGCAGGTCAAGCTGCCGCAATGACCCCAGGGACCGCAGCTCAAGCTGCGGCGGGGGCCCCGGGCCAAGCTGCGGGGGCCGTCGCCCGCCTGCGGGAGGTCGGGCTGCGCTTCAAGAAGCGCGTCGCCCTCGAGTCCGTGACGCTCGACATCCCGGCCGGTTGCATGGTCGGCGTCATCGGCCCCGACGGCGTGGGGAAGTCGAGCCTCTTCTCGCTCATCGCCGGCGCGCGCGCCATCCAGTCCGGCACGGTCGAGGTGCTGGGCGGCGACATGGCGCGGGCGAGCCATCGCCGCGACGTCTGTC
>JBLNDP010000092.1:0-37406 GCA_050261755.1 Clostridia bacterium | reverse complement strand
GACGTGATCGTCGGCTACAACGGCAAGACGATCGACAACCCCTCCGAGCTGCCGCGCCTCGTCGCCGCCACGAAGCCCGGGCAGCGCGCGCAGATCGACGTCTGGCGCAACGGACGCAAGGAACAGGTCGGCGCCGTCATCGGCGAGTTTCCCGCCGAGCAGAAGACCGCGGCGCACGAGCCGAAGCAGAAGCCCCAGGGCGCGTCGTCCGACCAGCTCGGCCTCGCGGTCAGCGAGCTGCCGCCCGCCGCGCGCAAGCAGCTCGGCGTGGACTACGGGCTCGTCGTCGAAGACGTCGTCGGAGGACCGGCGGCGCAAGCGGCCATCCAGCCGGGCGACATCATCCTCGCGGTCAACCAGGACCACTTCCACAGCATCGAGGAGTTCAACAAGCTCATCGGCCGGCACAAGAAGGGCGAGCGCGTCGCGCTCCTCGTGCAGCGCGGCGACGCCGCGCTCTTCGTGCCCATGCAGCTGGGCTAGCCAGCCGCCGCTCCGACGCCGCTAGACTCTCGCGCCGACCCGCTCGGCCGCGTTGCGGCAGCCGGCCATCGCGCCGGCGATCGCGGCGAGGAGCGACAGCACCATGGCGGCGAATCCCATCCACGCGGCCGTGCGGCCGGCGTCGAGGTCGATGCTGAAGGCCGGCATCAGGCCGATGCCGCTGCCGGCGAACGCTGCCATGAGCGCGGCCACCACGATCCAGACGAGGATGCCCTCGAAGAGGCTGGTCGCCCGGTCGAACACCATGCCGATGCGCGTCGCCACCATGCCGCCGATGAAAAGGGAGACGAGGAGCGACGCGGCGCCCCAGATGCCGGCCGCGGCCATGACTTTCGCCGGATCGGTGCGCTCCGGATCGATCGTGCTCGCGCCGATCGCCACGCCGAGCGCGCTCAGGAGCAGCAGCAGCGCCATGGTCACGAGGACGCCGCCCCATACGCCGCCCCAGGAGACGCGCAGGCCCTCGAGGCCGCGGGCAATCGGGCCGAACCCTTGCGCCGAGAGGCGGCGCCGCTCTCCGCTGCGCCGCTCGATGTAGGGACTGTTGCCGAGGACTGAAGCCATGCCGGGACTCCTTCAGGATGGGTTGATGACGATCTCGAGGCGGCGGTTGAGCTGCCGGCCCTCCTCGCTGTCGTTGGAGGCGACGGGGAACGAGGCGCCGTAGCCGCGCGCGTCGATGCGGCCGGCGTCGATGCCGCGCGCGATGAGCGCCTGCCGCACGGCCAGCGCGCGCGCCTGCGACAGGACCCGGTTGGCCTCGTCGGGACCGTCGGCGTCGGTGAAGCCCTCGACGGCGATGTCGCGATCCGGGTGGCGCCGCATGAGCTGCGCGAGCGAGTCGAGCGCGCGGCGCGCCGTCGGCTTGAGCGCGGCAGCGCCGGCGTCGAAGAGGAGGCTGTCGGCGGCGGTGAGGACCCAGCCGCGCTCGCTCTGTCGGACATCGAGGCCGGGGTTCTGGCCCTGCAGGCGCACGAGATCCGTGGCCAGGTCCGGCTCCGGCGTGGTGCGCAGCGCCCGGGCATCGCGCGCCGCGGCGAGCTCGGCGGCCGCCGCCTGCGAGCGCTCGCGCTCGATCTGCGCCTGCCGCTGCGCTTCCTGCGCCTCGAGCGCGGCCTCTTCCTTCGCCCTCGCCTCGTGGGCGAGGCGCTCGTCCACGGCGCTCGGCTCCTGCGTCGCCTGGTCGCTCGCGCCGGCGCCCGCCCAGGGTCCGCGGCGGTCCGGCGCCGCCGCGCAGGCCGCGAGCGCGGCAAGCGACCCGGCCAGGAAGAACTTATAGGCGGGTGAAAGTCTTACGAGTCCCGTGGCGAGGTCGGAAAGCGGGCGAGCCATGCGCCCGATGGAGCAAGCGGCGCACCCAGCACGGGCGCGAAGGTTGCAGCGATGCCGCCACGGACCCCACATGCGGCGCCTGCTCCTTGCGGCACTTGCCCTCTGCCTCGCCGCCTGCGAGGCACCGCAACGCCCCCTGCCGCCGTCGACGCGGCCGATCGTCGCCGCTCCTGCACCAGCGCCAAGCCAAGCTCTCGCGCCCGACGGGTCGCGCGCGCTCGGGCAACTCGGGCTCGCCGTGCGCGGCACGCCGGGCGGCCTGCTCGTCGTCGCGCTCGACCTCGACGGCCCCGCGGCGCGCGCCGGCGCGCGGGGCGGCGATTTCCTGATCGCGGTCAACGGCCAGCCCATCGCGAGCGCTGGCGAAGCCGAGCGGTTGTTGCGCCGCGCCGGAAGCGACGCCGTGCAGCTCGGCCTTCTCCGCGAAGGCCGCCCGCAGCTCATCGCCGTGGCGGCGCAAGCCGACGGCGACTGGAACCCGCTGGGGCTGCAGGTGCGCGAGCTGCCACGGGAGACGCTGAAGGCGCTCGAGCTCTCCTACGGCCTCATGGTGTCGAAGGTTCGCTCGCCCGCCGACCGCACCCGCATCCTTCCCGGCGACGTGATCGTCGGCGTCGACCAGGTGCAGATCCGCAGCCTCGCGGACTTCAACCGGCTGGTGGCCCGGCATGGCGCTGGCGCGGTCGGGCTGCTCGTGCGGCGGGCGGATTCGGACCTCTACATCGCCATCGACGCCGCCGGCGAGGAAGGCGGCGCCTCCGCGGGGAGCGGCGCGCTGCGATTGCCTCAGGGCGTGCTGCGGACCGGCCTGCCTAGAGGTAGGCCTCTGCGCACTTGATGATCTCGGTGTTCGAGCCCTTCTCGAGGCAGGCGCGCGCGTCCTCGTGACGGCGCGATTTCTTCCCCTCCGCCGACTTTTCCGCCGCCTTGGGCTTCTCGACCTTGGCCTTCTCGGCCTTGGGCTTGGCGGCAGGCTTGTCCTGGGCCCAGGCGCAGGTGCATGCAAGCGCCAGCGCGACGGGCAAGACGATGCTTTTCATGGCGCACCTCCGGGTGTTCGAACACCCCTATCCTAGAGGCTTCCGGCGCGAGCGGCCACCGTACTATTTCACGTATCATTCCCGCCTTCCCGTTCAGTACCCCCACAGTTCTCCAAGGAGAGGCTCCCAATGGCGATCAAGGTCGGCGACCGGCTGCCCGACGGCAAGCTGATGGAATCCACGGAATTCGACTCCGGCACGCAGTGCGCGATGCCGCCGAAAGAGGTCAACGTCGCGGACGCCGCGAAGGGCAAGAAGATCGCGGTCTTCGGCCTGCCCGGCGCGTATACGCCGACGTGCTCCGCGAAGCATGTGCCGGGGTACGTGCAGAACATGGACCAGCTCAAGAGCAAGGGCGTGAGCGAAGTGTGGTGCGTGGCAGTGAACGACGCCTTCGTCATGGCGCACTGGGGCAAGGACCAGAAGGCGCTCGGCAAGATCCGCTTCCTCGCCGACGGCAGCGCGCAGTGGGCCAAGGCCATGGGCCTCGAGCTCGACCTGAACGCGCGCGGCATGGGCACGCGCATGCAGCGCTTCTCGATGCTCGTCGACAACGGCGTGGTGAAGCAGCTCAACGTCGAGGCCCCCGGCAAGTTCGAGGTGTCCGACGCCGGCACCATGCTGAAGCAGCTCGGCTAGCAACAAAGGGTTACAAACCGGGGTCGGCGGAGCGCCGCCCCCGCGCGTTGAGGGAGAGGTTTCATCCCACGTGAAAGGAACCTGACATGTTGAAGACCGTACTCGCCACCGCCCTCCTCGTCGCAACCACCTCGCTCTATGCGCAGACGCCGCCGGCCGCTCCTTCGGGCGACGACAAGAAGGCCGAGCGCCGGGAAGCCGCCCGCGAGAAGCTGAAAGGCGCGCGCGAGGCCTGCCAGGGCAAGCAAGGCGACGAGCGCAAGACCTGCATGGAGCAAGCCCTGTGCAAGGATGCCAAGGACGCCGACAAGTGCAAGGCGCGGGTCGACAAGCGCGCGGACCGCATGAAGAAGCGCATGGAAGAGCGCAAGGCGCAGGGACAGCAGGCGCCCGCCAAATAAGGCTATCGAGCTAGACCGTCCCGCGATCGCCGCGGGGGCGCGGGCGGTCCTGCCCGTCCTCCTCGGCATCGTCCCCTTCGGCGTCATCACCGGCGTGGCGATGGTGGCCAGCGGCATCCCGCCGCTCGCCGCCATGGCCATGTCGCTCTTCGTTTTCGCCGGCGCGTCGATGGTCGCCTCGGCGCAGCTCCTCGCGCAGGGAACGCCGGCGCTCCTCGTGGTGCTGGCGGCGCTCTTCATCAACCTGCGCTTCATGATGTACAGCGCGTCGCTGCGCCAGTACTTCGCCGGCCTGCCGCTGCGCTGGCGGCTCTTCATCTCCTACCTGCAGGCCGACAATGTCTACGGCCTGACCCTCGGCCGCTTCGCCGACCACCCCGGCGACCCGCACAAGCTCGAGTTCTTCCTCGGCGCGGGCATCCCCATCTGGATCGTCTGGCAGGCCGCCGTGCTGGCGGGCGTCCTGATCGGCGCGGAAGTGCCCCCTTCATGGCGGCTCGAGTTCGCGGCCCCCCTCGCGTTCATCGCGCTGACCGTGCCGTTCCTGCGCAGCCGCTCGATGGTGCTCGCCGCCCTCGCGGCCGGCGCGACCATGGTGGCCGCGAGCGCCCTGCCGCTGCGGCTCAACCTCGTCCTCGCCGCCGCCATCGGCATCGGCGTCGGGCTCCTCTTCGACGAGAAGAAATGACGCTCGCGCTCACCATCGCCGGCATGGCGCTCGTGACTTACCTGCTGCGCGCCTCCTTCCTCCTCCTGCCGCCGAGCGTGGAAACGCCGCCGCTCCTGCGCCGCGCCCTGCGCTTCGTGCCGGCGGCGATCCTCACCGCGATCTGGGCGCCGGAACTGCTGCTCCAGAACGGGGTCTTATCGCTTTCGCCCAACAACGAGAAGCTCCTAGCCGGAATGGTCGCCATCGCCGTCGCGTGGCGCTGGCGCATGACCTCCGTTACGATTGCCGCCGGCCTCGCCGCCCTGCATCTCTTCGATCGCCTGACATGACGCGCCTGCTTCGCTTCCTGCTCCTCTTCTCCTTCGTCGCCTCGACCGCTGCCGTGGCGCAGCCCGTCGAGAAGGGACCCAGCATCGGCGGCGCGACGGAGTACCGCCTCGCCAACGGCCTGCGCGTGCTGCTCCTGCCGGATCCGGGCATCGAGACGGTCACCGTGCACGTCACCTATTTCGTCGGCTCGCGCAACGAGGGCTACGGCGAGAAAGGCATGGCGCACCTTCTCGAGCACATGCTCTTCAAGGGCTCGAAGAACTTCGCCGATCCGAAGGCCGAGCTCGTGCGGCGCGGCGCGCGCTACAACGGCACCACGTCCGTCGATCGCACGACCTACTTCGAGACGCTCGACGCGGGCGGCGACAAC
This sequence comes from Clostridia bacterium, assembly GCA_050261755.1. Classification (GTDB taxonomy): domain Bacteria; phylum Pseudomonadota; class Gammaproteobacteria; order Burkholderiales; family SG8-39; genus SCGC-AG-212-J23. The sequence goes on along the minus strand of JBLNDP010000092.1, from coordinate 32,120 downwards.
CTCGGCTGGGCGCTGTCGATGGAAGCGGACCGCATGGTGAATTCCTTCGTGCGCAAGAGCGACCTCGACAGCGAGATGACGGTCGTGCGCAACGAGTTCGAGATGGGCGAGAACAACGCCGGCAGCGTCCTCCTGCAGCGCATGGAGCAGGAAGCGTTCTTCTGGCACAACTACGGCAACTCGACGATCGGCGCGCGCTCCGACATCGAGGAGGTGCCGATCGAGCGGCTGCAGGCCTTCTACCGCACGTGGTACCAGCCGGACAATGCCCTCGTCATCGTCGCGGGGCGCTTCGAGGAGCCCGCCGCCCTCGCCCTCGTGCAGAAGACCTTCGGCGCCCTCCCCAGGCCCTCGCGCGCGCTGCCGAAGCTCTATACGCAGGAGCCGACGCAGGACGGCGAGCGCAGCGTCACGCTGCGGCGCGTCGGCGACACGCCCCTCGTCTCGGCGCTCTATCGCGTGCCCGCGGGGAGCGATCCGGAATACCCCGCGATCGACGTCCTCGTGAACGTGCTCGGCGACGTGCCCGCCGGCCGGCTGCATCGCGCGCTGGTGCAGAAGGGCCTCGCGAGCTCCGCCTGGGGCGCGGAACGCGGGCTGCACGATCCGGGCTTCATGTATTTCGGCGCGGCGCTCCCGCGCGGGGGCGACCTGGCGGCCGCGCGCGACGCGCTGCTGCAGGTGCTCGAGTCCGTGCACACCGAGAAGATCCAGCCGGCGGAGATGGAGCGCGCGCGCACCGCGCTCCTCAATGACTTCGACCGCACGGACCTGGACACGGGGGCGCTCGTGCGCGCCCTTTCCGAATTCGCCGCGATCGGCGACTGGCGCCTCTACTACCTGTATCGCGACCGGCTGAAGAAAGTGACGCTCGAGGACGTGCAGCGCGCGGCGGACCGCTACCTGAAGCCAGCGAACCGCGTGCTCGGCATGTTCATTCCCACCGATGCGCCGGACCGCGCGGAGATCCCTCCTGCGCCCGACGTGGAAAAGGCGCTCGCCGGCTATACGGCCGGCCCCGGCCTGCAGGCGGGCGAATCGTTCGACGCGACGCCGCGCAACATCGAGTCGCGCGTCGTGCGCAAGTCGCTCGCCAACGGCATCCAGGCCGCGCTGCTGCCGAAGAAGACGCGCGGCGGCCGCGTCGTGGCGGGCCTGACCCTGCACTGGGGCGACGAGAAGAGCCTGCAGGGCCGCGAGGTCGATTGCAGCTTCGCCGGCGCCATGCTCATGCGCGGGACGCTGCGGCATACGCGCGCGCAGATCAAGGAAGAGCTCGAGCGGCTGAACGCGAGCGTCTCCGTGGGCGGCGAGGGCGCGAGCATCGAGGTGCGGCGCGAGAACCTCGCGCCGGCGCTGCGGCTGGTCGCGGAGATCCTGCGCGAGCCGGCCTTCGCGGCGTCCGAATTCGAGGAGATGAAGCGCGCCGCGCTGAGTGGCGCGGAGGGCCAGCGCACCGACCCCTCCGCCGTCTCCGCCGTGCGGCTCACGCGCCACCTCGAGGTGTATCCGAAGGGCCATCCGAACTACACCCCGAGCATCGACGAGCGCATCGACTGGATCCGCTCGGCGACGCTGGACGGCGCCAAGGCGTGCTACCGCGATCTCTATGGCGGGACGGCAGCCGACTTCTCCGCGGTGGGCGACTTCGACCCGCAGGAGCTGGCCGCGCTGGTGCAGGAGCTCTTCGGGAGCTGGAAGACGCCGAGGCCTTTCGAGCGCGTGCCGTCGCGCTACTTCGACCGCCCGGCGCTCGAGAACGAGCTGGTCACGCCCGACAAGGCGAATGCCGTGCTGCGCGGCGGCGCCAACGTGCCGATGCGGGACGACGATGCCGATTTTCCCGCCCTCCTCCTCGCCAACTACCTCTTCGGCGGCAGCTCCTCCTCCCGCCTGAGCCAGCGCGTGCGGGAGAAGGAAGGCCTCTCGTATAGCACCTACTCGAGCTTCGTCTCCAGCGCCTTCGACCGCGCGGCGAGCTTCCGCATCTCGTCGATCTACGCGCCGCAGAACCGCATGCGCGTGGAGAAGGCGATCCGCGAGGAGCTCGAGCGCGCCGCGCGCGAGGGCTTCACCGCGGACGAGGTCGCGGCCGGCAAGAAGTCGCTCATCGCCGCGCGCAAGCTGCAGCGCAGCCAGGACGCGGCCCTCGCCAACCGCCTCGGCAGCTACCTCTTCGCCAAGCGCACCTTCGCCTGGGACGCCGACCTTGAAGCCAAGGTCGCCGCCCTGACGCCCGAACAGGTCAACGCCGCCTTCCGCCGCTATATCGACCCGGCGAAGGTATCTTTTGTCGCCGCGGGGGACTTCAAGAAGTAGACTGGCCTCCAAGGGGAGGCTCCATGCCGACAAGCATCCGGTACACGCGGCTCGTGGCGGCGCTAGCGTCGCTCGTGCTCGCCGTCACGGCGATCGCGCAGCCGACGAACAGCAAGCAAAAGCGCGGCGATCCTTGGATCTGCAACGACTACCACTCGCACAAGAACTGCATCGGCAAGCCGTACCTGCCGCGCGAGGGGCCCGACGGGCACCGCGGCATGGACTTCGGCGCCGACGCGGGCACGGAAGTGCTTTCCGCCACGTATGGGACGGTCGTGAAGAAGACCTACGACGCCTGCCCGGGGCACGGCATCATCGTCGCGACGGACCTGAGGGCCACAAAAGGGCTCATGCACGACGGCCAGGTGTTCGCTTTCTATGCGCACACCGAAGGCCTGTCCGATCTCTCGCCAGGGCAGGACGTGCGCCCGGGCCAGGTCATCGGGCACGTGATCCCCTTGCGCAAGACGGAGTGCTACGCGTCGCGCGAGCACGTGCATTACGAGCTGCGCGTGGGCCAGAAATACGGCTTCGACATCGACCCCAACGCGTTCTGGGCCGACGGCCCCGGCAAGCCGACGTGCTTCCGCGAAGGCGCGGCGGTGGCGCCGGGGAAGACGGTGGCGCCGATCCGCTGCCGGGGCGCGTCCTGAGCTAGCGCCCCGCCTTCAGCAGGTCGCGGATTTCCTCGAGCAGCTGCTCCTGGCGCGGCGGCACGGCGGCGGGCGGCTGGTCCTCCTGCTTCTTGCGGAAGTGGTTGATGACCTTCACCGCCACGAAGATCACCCAGGCGATGATGAGGAAGTCGACCACGTTCTGCAGGAAGTTGCCGTAGGTCACCTTCGCCGAGCCGATCTGCACCGCGAGCGACTTGAAGTCGAAGCCGCCGATCAGCACGCCGATCGCCGGCATGACGATATCGGCGACGAGGGACGAGACGATCTTGCCGAAGGCCGTGCCGATGATCACGCCGACCGCGAGGTCGACGACGTTGCCCTTCACCGCGAAATCGCGGAATTCCTTCAGGATGCCGCTCATTCCACCTCCCTGTAGTGGACTTCTAGGATTTCGACCTTCTCCTCCCCTGCCGGCGTGCGCAGCGTCACGACGTCGCCCTCGCGCGCCTTGAGGAGCGCCTTCGCAATGGGCGAGATCCACGACACCTTGCCCTTCGCCGGTTCGACCTCGTCGACGCCGACGATCGTGACCGCCTGCTCCTTTTTCGACAACAGGTTCCTGAGCTTCACGCTGGCGCCGAAGAAGACCTGGTCCGTATCCCGCCCGGCCGAGCGCACGACTTCCGCCGCCTCGAGCCGCTTGATGAGGAAGCGGACCCGGCGGTCGATCTCGCGCAAGCGCTTCTTTCCGTAGAGGTAGTCGGCGTTCTCGGAGCGGTCGCCGAGCGAGGCCGCCCAGGCGACGGTCTTCACGACCTCCGGCCGCTCCGCCTCGACGAGGGACTTCAGCTCGGCCTTCAGCCGCGAGAATCCCGCCGGCGAGATGTAATTCTTGCCGCCCGAAGGCAGCGCCGGCCCTTCCGGCACCTCTTCTTCGTCGCCCTCTTGCGGCTCTCTGACGAACGCTTTCGACACGGCGACATTATCGCTTGCAAGGGGCCGGCCAAGCCCTACAATCCCGGCTCAGGGAAGCGGCGAGAAGCAGCCGGAACAAGGGGGCAAGATGGCGGAAGAAAAGGAAAAGCTCGATTTCCTGACGAAGCTGCGCATTCGCGACCTGATCCTCACCGGGATCATCACCATCGCCGCGGTGCTCGCCAACCTGCCGCAGGACTACATCGAGCACACGCTCGGGCTGAGCCACAACACGCTCATCGCCGTGCTCGCCACGTCGGTGATCCTCGGCCTCTTCCTCTACCTGAAGTTCTTCTTCTTCCTCGCGGTCGTGCTGCTCGTCGCCGGCGCCAACATGCCCGAGCAGATCGCGCAGGGAATCAACGACGCCTTCGGCATCACGATCTCCAAGATCCCGATCGTCCTCGCCCTCGTGGTGATGGTCGGCATCGCGCTCATCAACTACGTGGTGAAGATCCTGCCCACGGGCCTCGAGCCCAAGCCGAAGGAAAAGAGCCCCGAGGGCGTGCGCGCGCTCTTCTACGCGATCGAGAAGAACAACCTCGTCTACGCGCAGAAGGTGCTGTCGATGAACTTCGATCCCAACCTGCAGCACGACAACGGCTACACGCCGCTCGCCTATTGCGCGGCGAAGGGCAACCCGCAGATGGTGGAGCTGCTCCTGCGCAACGGCGCCGACGCCTCCCTCACCACCCGCGAGGGCGATACGCCCGTGGAGCTGGCGCTGCGCTTCGGCCACGCCGAAGTAGCGGACCTCCTGAAGCGCGCCCGGCAGCAGGCGCTGCAGCCCGAGGTGGTCGCCGAGCCGCAGCCGGAACCCCAGGCCGGATAGGAATTGACGCGGGGCAAGACGGCGCGGGGCATTCGCCCGGCGCCTTGCCATCGCTTTCCCGGAGGCGTACTGTACATGCGTACATAGCGCCACGAACCCCAATAAGAACGAACGCAAGGTACTGAATTTCCATGGATATCAAGACTCCCGTCGCCGCGCTCGCCGGCGAGCAGCAGATCTCCCGCGACACCCTGATCGAGAAGTACGCCAAGGGCAACGAGGCCAGCGTCGCCGAAGTGCGCCGGCGCGTCGCCCGCGCCCTCGCCCAGCCCGAGCCCGAGGACAAGCGCGCCCACTGGGAACGGCGCTTCCTCGAGGCGCAGGAGGACGGCTTCATCCCCGCCGGGCGCATCAATTCGGCCGCGGGCGTGCAGCTCCAGGCGACGCTCATCAATTGCTTCGTGCAGCCGGTCGGCGACTCGATCTCCGAGGTCGTGGATGGGCGGCCGGGCATCTATACCGCGTTGAAGGAAGCGGCCGAGACGATGCGCCGCGGCGGCGGCGTGGGCTATGACTTCTCGTCCATCCGCCCCAAGGGCGCGGAGGTCAAAGGCACGCACTCGCGCGCGAGCGGCCCCGTCTCGTACATGCGCGTATTCGACCAGTCGTGCGAGACCGTGGAATCCGCCGGCTCCCGCCGCGGGGCGCAGATGGGAGTCCTGCGCTGCGACCACCCCGACATCGAGGAGTTCGTCCACGCCAAGGACCAAGGCGACCTGACGAACTTCAACGTCTCCGTGGGCGTGACCGATGATTTCATGCTCGCCGTCGAGAAAGATGCCTTTTTTGAGTTAGTTCATAAAGCCAAACCTTGGCCGAACGCCGATACGTACCAACGTGCGGACGGCCTGTGGGTCTACAAGAAGATCCAGGCGCGCGACCTGTGGGACCAGATCATGCGCTCGACGTACGACCACGCCGAGCCGGGCATCCTGTTCATCGACCGGATGAACCGGGACAACAACCTGAACTACTGCGAGACGATCGAGGCGACGAACCCCTGCGCCGAGCAGCCGCTGCCGCCGTACGGCTGCTGCTGCCTCGGCTCCATCGACCTCACCAAGTACATCACCGACCCGTTCAGCGAGAAAGCGGCCTTCGACCACGAGAAGTTCGGCCGCACCGTCGAGGTGGCGATCCGCATGCTGGACAACGTCCTCGACGTGACCGCCTGGCCGCTCGAGCAGCAGCACCAGGAGGCCATGGCGAAGCGGCGCGTCGGCCTCGGCTTCACCGGCCTGGGCGATGCCCTCATCATGCTGCGCCTCAAGTACGACACCGACGAGGCGCGGCACATGGCGGCGCGCATCGCGCAGAGCATGCGCGACCACGCCTACCTCGCTTCGGTGGCCCTGGCGAAGGAGCGCGGCGCCTTCCCGCTTTTCAACGCGGACCTCTACCTCTCCGGCACGAGCTTCGCCACCCGGCTTCCGGACGAGATCAAGAATTCCATCCGCAAGCACGGCATCCGGAATTCCCACCTGCTCTCCATCGCGCCCACCGGCACGATCAGCCTCGCCTTCGCGGACAACGCCTCGAACGGCATCGAGCCGCCTTTCTCGTGGACGTACACCCGGAAGAAGCGGGTCGACGACGGCTGGCAGGAGTACTCGGTCGAGGACCACGCCTGGCGCACCTACAAAGCGCTTGGCCAGGACATGGAAAAGCTGCCGCCCTACTTCGTGACCGCGCTCGAGATCTCGGCGCGCGCCCACGAGCAGATGGTGGCCTCGGTCGCTCCCTACGTCGATACCAGCATCTCGAAGACGGTCAACGTGCCCGAAGACTACCCGTACAGCGAGTTCCAGGACCTGTACCTGCACGCCTGGAAGTCCGGCCTCAAGGGCCTCGCGACGTATCGGCCGAACAAGGTGCTCGGAGCGGTGCTGTCGGTGAACCCGGCGCCGCAGGACTTCGTCCAGGACGACACCAACCGGCGCCTGACGATCAAGAGCGTCCCCGCGCCCGTGCTCGCCAGCCTGCGCTGGCCCGGCCGCCCGGACCTCACCGGCGGGAACCCTGCCTGGACGTACATGATCGAGCACCCGCACTACCGCTTCGCGGTCTTCGTCGGGCACGTCGAGAACGGGGCGGCGCGCCCGTTCGAGGTGTGGGTGAACGGCAGCGAGCAGCCGCGCGGCCTGGGCGCCCTCGCGAAGACGCTGTCCATGGACATGCGCGCCGAGGACCAGGCCTGGCTCAGGCTCAAGCTGGATGCGCTCGCCAAGGCGGGCGGCGACGAGCCGTTCGACATGCCCTTCCCGCCGCGCGGCGAGAAAAAGCGCATGCCGTCGGTCGTGTCGGCGTTCGCGCAGGTCGTGCGCTGGCGCGTGGAGCAGCTCAACGCCGGCCTCGGCGTGGAGTTCTCCCTCACCGAGGGCCAAGGCTCCTCGCCCGTCGTGGACTCCATGTTCGCGCTCAAGGAGCCGAAGACGGGCACGGACGGCACCATGTCCTGGAGCGTCGACGTGCTGAACCCGCGCACCGGCGACGACTTCGTGCTGGGACTCAAGGAGATCACCCTGCCCGACGGCGTGACTCGCCCCTACTCCGTCTGGCTTTCGGGCGAATACCCCCGGTCCCTGGACGGGCTGTGCAAGCTGCTCTCGCTCGACATGCGGGTGCTCGACCCGGCGTGGATCGGCATGAAGCTGAGGAAGCTGCTCGACTTCCCGGAGCCGCTCGGCGACTTCATGGCCTTCGTGCCCGGCAGCCGCAAGCAGCAGACCTTCCCCTCGACGGTGTCGTACCTCGCGCGCCTCATCCTGCACCGCTACGCGATGCTCGGCATCCTCGACGAGAACGGCGTGCCCAAGACGCAGATGGGCATCCTCGAGACGCCCGCCCCGGACGGGACGCCGCGCGTCATGGCCGGGGCCAAATGCCCGGAGTGCGGCAATACCACCCTCATCCGCAAGGACGGCTGCGACTACTGCACCGCCTGCGGCTACGTCGGGGTGTGCGGCTAGGCCGAGCCTAGGCTGCCGCGCGCAGCGGCTGCTGGCGCAGCAGCCGCGTCCTGGCGACGAGGTTCTCGAGGAGCTGGGCGATCAGCTTCTTCGCCATGTCGTCCTTCAAGTTGCCGTCGGCGTCGAAGCGCTCGTGCGCCATGGGGATCGCCACCTCGGGCTGCACCACCGCGTCCATGTTGAGGAACACGAAGGCCTGGCGCAGCTGGTACTGCGCGCGGACGCCGCCCCCGCCGCTCATCGCAGCGCTCATGAGCGCGACCGGCTTCCCGCTCCACGCGTTGTCGCCGTAGGGCCGCGACGCCCAGTCGATGGCGTTCTTGAGCACGCCCGGCATGCCGTAGTTGTACTCGGGGGTGGCGATGAGGATCGCGTCGGCGGCGCGGATGCGCGCCTTGAAGTCGACGACCTTCTGCGGCGGCCGCGATTCCTCGTCCTGGTTGAAGGCAGGGATGCCCGCGAGGTCGCAGACCTCGACCTTGGCGCCGGCGGGACATACGGACTGGGCGGCGCGCAGCGTGCCCTTGTTCCAGGACGCCGCGCGCAGGCTGCCGGCGATGCCGAGGATGGTGAGCGAATCGGCCATGGGGTTCTCCGGAAAGGTGAACCCCCCGTGCAGCTAGAAACGTTCCCGGGCTATCCGCCCCAGGTGGCGTACCACAGCAGTCCCGTCACCGACTTGGAGTCGGTGATGCGCCCGTCGCGCACCATGGCGAGCGCCTCCGGGAACGGCACGGCGATCGTCTCGAGGAACTCGCCGTGGTCGAGGGCGGCCTCGGCTTTCTTCTCGAGCTTGCGGGCGACGTAGAGCTCGATCGCCTCGTCCGTGTAGGCGATCGCGGTATGGATGACGCAAAGCCGCTTCCAGTCGGCGGCGGCGTAGCCGGTCTCCTCCAGGAGCTCGCGCTGCGCCGTCTCGAGGTGCGGCTCCGAGGGCTCGAGCTTGCCCGCCGGCAGCTCGAGGAAGTCGCGCGCGTGCGGATAGCGGAACTGCCGCTCGAGCAGGATGCGGCCGTCGTCGAAGAAGGCGAGGATCGCCGCCGCGCCCGGGTGGCGGATGTACTCGCGGTACGCCTCGTGGCCGTCGGGAAGCCGCACGACGTCGCGCCGCACCTTGAGCAGCCCGCCGTCGTAGACGAGCTCGCCCGAAACGTACCGCTCGGTGAGATCCTTCAAACGACGCGCAGCAGCTGGACGACGTCCAGGCACCACTTCATCAGGTCGCTCGGGTACAAGCCAAGGGCCAGCAGCGCCATGGCATTGACCGAGAGCAGCGCGCGCATCTCCCTGGGGCCGGCAACCACCGTCGCGTCCTTGGGATCGTCGAAGTACATGAGCTTGATGACCCGCAGGTAGTAGAACGCGCCGACGAGCGACAGCAGCACGGCCGCCACCGCGAGCCAAACGAACCCCGCCTGCACCGCCGCGGAGAACACGGCGAGCTTGGCGTAGAAGCCGACCGTGGGCGGCAGGCCCGCGAGCGACAGCATGATGAGCATCATCAGGAAGGCGTACCAGGGGCTGCGCTTGGCGAGTCCGCGCATGTCTTCGAGCGTGTCGGACTCGAAGCCGGGCCGCGCCAGGTAGAGGATCATGCCGAAGGAGCCGAGCGTCGTGAGCGCGTAGACGACGATGTAGAAGAGCGCCGTGCTGTAGGCCTCCGCCGCATTGAGGCTGTTGCCGCCGACGACGCCGGACATGAGCCCGAGCAGCATGAAGCCCATGTGGGCAATGGTCGAGTACGCGAGCATGCGCTTCAGGTTCGTCTGCGCGATGGCCGTGATGTTGCCGATCGCCATGGAGACGAGCGCCATGACCGCGAGCATCTGCTGCCATTCGCCGGCAAGGCTCAGCATGCCGTTCACCAGCAGCCGGATCGCCATGGCGAACGCGGCGAGCTTGGGCCCGGAGCCGACGATGAGCGTCACGGGCGTGGGCGCGCCGTGGTACACGTCCGGAATCCACATGTGGAACGGCGCGACCCCCACCTTGAAGGCGATGCCGGCCACGATGAACACCAGGCCGAAGACGAGCAGCGGCTTCATCGGCACGCGGTCGGCGCCGACGTTGAGCAGCTGCTTCGTCTGCACCGCGACCTCGCGCAGGTCGAGGGTGCCCGTCGCTCCGTAGATCATCGACATGCCGTAGAGGAGCAGGCCGGAAGACAGGGCGCCGAGGATGAAGTACTTCATCGCCGCCTCGGTCGAGACGGCCGAGTCCCGGTTCAGCGCCACCAGGGCATAGAGGCAGAGCGACATGAGCTCGAGCCCCAGGTAGACCGTCAGGAAGCTGTTCGCGCTGATCATGATCATCATGCCGAGCAGCGAGAACATCAGCAGCGTGACGAATTCGCCGCGCAGCAGGCCCCGGTCGAGCAGGTACTGGCGCGAGTAGACGAGCGCGACCGACGTGGCCACGTAGCAGGCGATCTTGATCAGGTTCGCCATCGGGTCGATGACGAAAAGGCCGTTGAAGAGGTAGAGGCCCCGGCCGGTGCCGAGCTGGACGAAAAGCGTGGCGAGGAAGCACAGGAGCAGCAGCGCCTGCGCGGCCCAGAACGTTCCCGCGCGGTGCTCCGTCCTCACCTTCAGGTCGAGGATCATCAGCGCGCAGGCGCCGACGAGGAGCACGATTTCCGGCAGCGCCGGCAGGAAGTAGTCGCCCGGGGTCATCGCGCGCTCACAGTTTCGACGCCGCCACGTGGCGCAGCAGCTCGCCCACCGCGCCATGCATCACCTCGGTGAAGGGCAGCGGGAAGATGCCCATCGCGAGCACCGCCACGGCCAGCATGCCGAGGACGAGGGACTCGCGGGGGTTGAGGTCCTGCAGGGCCGCCACGTGGTCGTTGGCGACCGCGCCGAAGACCACCCGCTTGTACATCCAGAGCGTGTAGGCGGCGCCCCACACGAGGGTCGTGCCGGCGGCGAAGGCGAGCCAGAAGCTGACCTTCATCGCGCCCATGATGACCATGAACTCGCCGACGAAGCCGCTCGTCGCCGGCAGGCCGCAGTTCGCCATGGCGAAGAGCATCATGAGGGCGGCGAAGCGCGGCATGGTGTTCACCACGCCGCCGTAGTCCGAGATCATGCGCGTGTGCATGCGGTCGTACATGACGCCGACGCACAGGAACATCGCCGCGGAGACGAAGCCGTGCGAGATCATCTGCACCAGCGCGCCTTCCACGCCGTAGGAATTGAAGATGAAGAACCCGAGCGTCACGAACCCCATGTGGGAGATCGACGAATAGGCGATCAGGCGCTTCATGTCCGTCTGCACGAGCGCGACGAGGCCGATATAGATGACCGCGATGAGCGAGAGCGCGATCATGAGGCCGCTGAAGTAGCGCGACGCATCCGGGAGGATCGGCAGCGTGAACCGCACGAAGCCGTACGCGCCGAGCTTCAGGAGGATCGCCGCGAGGACGACCGAGCCGCCGGTCGGCGCCTCCGTGTGCGCGTCGGGCAGCCAGGTATGGACCGGCCACATCGGCACCTTCACCGCGAAGGCGAAGAGCAGGCCGAAGAAGAGCCACTTCTGCGCCCCGAGCGGGATGGGCATCTTTTGCCAGTCCAGGATCTCGAAGCTGCCGCCGGACTTGCCGTACAGGTAGAGCAGCGCGACCAGCATCAGGAGCGAGCCGAACAGCGTATAGAGGAAGAACTTGACCGCCGCGTAGATGCGGTTCGGTCCGCCCCACAGGCCGATGATGATGAACATCGGGATGAGGGTCGCCTCGAAGAAGACGTAGAAGAGCACCGCGTCGAGCGCGGCGAAGACGCCGTTCAGCAGGCCGGAAAGGATGAGGAAAGACGCGTAGTAAGGACCGACCCGGTTCTCGACCACCGACCATCCCGCGATCACCACGAGCACGGTGACGAAGCTGTTCAGCAGGATGAAGAGGAGCGAGATCCCGTCCACGCCGAGGTGGTAATGGATGTTGAAGCGCGCGATCCACGGCAGGTTCTGCACGAACTGCATGCCCGGGTTGGACGCGTCGAACCCGGTCCAGAGGGGAATGGTGACGAGGAAGCCGAACAACGCACCGCCGAGCGCGAGCGAGCGCTGCAGGTCGGCGCGGCGATCGTCGCCGGCGAGCAGCACCAGCACGCCGGCCACGATGGGCACCCAGATCGCAAGGGAAAGCAGCGGCGAGCTCATGTCAGAGGGCCGTTCACTTCAATAACCAATACGTCAGGATCACCACGCCGATCAGCATCGTCGAGGCATAGCGGTAGATCGTCCCGGACTGCAGCAGCCGGACCACGGTCGAGAACCAGCCGACCACGCGCGCGGAGCCATTCACCATCAGGCCGTCGATCACGCTCTGGTCCCCGCCCTTCCAGAATCCCCTGCCAATGCTCAGCGCGCCGCCGGCAAAGAGCCATGAATACAGCTCATCGAAGCCGTACTTGCGCTCGACGATCGCGTAGACGGGGCCAAACGCGATCGCGATCCGCTTGGGCAGGTCCGTGCGCACGACGTACAGGTACCAGGCCAGCACCGCCCCGGCGAGCGCAAGCCAGAACGGCAGCCCGGCCAGGCCATGCGCGAGGAAAGCGCCGGCGCCGGAGAACTCCTCGTGGAACCTCTGCACGATGCTCGGCCCGAAGTATTCGCCGAAGACCACCGGGCCGACCCAGAAGCCTGCCAGTACCGACGGAATGGCGAGGAGCACGAGCGGCACCGTCACGACGGCCGGCGACTCGTGCAGGTGCTCGCGCGCGTGCGCGTCCATGCGCGGCTCGCCGTGGAACGTCATGAAGACGAGCCGGAAGGAGTACACGCCGCCGGCCAGGACGGCGGCCACGAGCAGCCACCAGGCGAAATGGGCGCCGGGCGTCTCGGACCCGTGCACCGCCTCGAGGATCGCGTCCTTCGAGAAGAAGCCGGCGAACGGCGGCAAGCCCGCATTGGCGAGCGCGCCGACCAGCACGGTCCAATAGGTCCACGGCATCCAGCGGCGCAGGCCGCCCATGCGGCGCATGTCCTGCTCGTGGTGCATGGCGATGATCACGGAGCCCGCCCCCAGGAACAGCACCGCCTTGAAGAAGGCGTGCGTCATGAGGTGGAAGATCGCCGCCGAATAGGCCGAGGCGCCCAGCGCCGCGGTCATATAGCCGAGCTGCGAGAGCGTCGAGTAGGCGACGACGCGCTTGATGTCGTACTGGGTGATGGCGACGAAGGCCATCGACGCGGCGGTGATCGCGCCGATCGCCAGCACGACCGACCTTGCCGTCTCGCTCAGCTCGAACAGCGGCGACATCCGGGCGACCATGAAGATGCCGGCGGTCACCATTGTCGCGGCGTGGATGAGCGCGGAGATGGGCGTCGGGCCTTCCATGGAGTCCGGCAGCCAGACGTGCAGCGGGAACTGCGCGCTCTTGCCCATGGCGCCCACGAAGAGGCCGATGCAGATGACGGTGATGACGAGGAAGCCGCCGATGGTCGTCTTGTCGCCCAGCGTTCCCGCCTTGGCGAAGACCTGCGCGTAGTCGAGCGTGCCGAAGTAGGCGAGCACGAGGCCGATGCCGAGGATGAAGCCGAAATCGCCGACCCGGTTGACGAGGAACGCCTTCAGATTGGCGTAGATCGCGCTTGGCCGCGTGTACCAGAAGCCGATGAGGAGGTACGACACGAGGCCCACCGCCTCCCAGCCGAAGAAGAGCTGCAGGAAGTTGTTCGCCATCACCAGCATGAGCATCGAGAAGGTGAAGAGCGAGATGTAGGAGAAGAACCTCTGGTAGCCGGGGTCGTCGGCCATGTAGCCGATGGTGTAGACGTGCACCATGAGCGACACGAACGTGACGACGACCATCATCAGCGCCGTCAGCCGGTCGACGAGGAAGCCGACGTGGACCGGCGTCTCCCCCATCGTGATCCAGGTGTAGAGGTTGCCGTTGAAGAGCACCCCGCCCGGGGCGTCCAGCGTCTGCATGAACGCGTAGCCCGACAGCACGCAGGAGGCCAGCACGCCGAGGATCGTCACGGAATGCGCGCCGGCGCGGCCGATGGCGCGGCCGAAGAGACCGGCGACGATGGCGCCGAGGAGCGGAAGCAGCGGGATCAGGACGAGGAGGGTCTTCATCAGCCCTTGAGCGAGTCGAGGTCCTCGACGTCGATGGTGTTCAGGTTGCGGAAGAGGACCACCAGGATGGCGAGGCCGATCGCCGACTCGGCCGCGGCCACGGTCAGGATGAAGAACACGAACACCTGCCCGGCCAGGTTCCCGAGGTAGTTGGAGAAGGCGATGAAGTTCAGGTTGACGGCGAGGAGCATGAGCTCGATCGCCATCAGCAGCACGATGATGTTGCGACGGTTGAGGAAGATGCCGACCACCGAGATCGCGAACAGGATCGCGCCCAGCACCAGGAAGTGGGAGAGCGTGAGGGTCACGCGTTCTCCTTCTCGGCCGGCATGGAGACGAGGCGCACGCGCTCCTCGCGCCGCGCCCGCACCTGCACGCCCGGATCCTGGTGGCGGCTGTCCTTGCGCCGGCGCAGCGTGAGCGAGATGGCGGCGATGATGGCCACCAGCAGCACCACCGCGGCGATCTCGAACGCGTAGCCGTAGTCGGTATAGAGCAGCTTGCCGAGCTCGCGCGTGTTGCTGTACCCGGCCGGCAGCGGCTGCGGCGGCACGTAGAAGCTGAAGTAGCGCCCCGCGAGGACGGCGATCATCTCGGCGACCATCACGCCGCCCACGACGAGGGCGAGCGGCAAGTTGCGCCAGAAGCCTTCCCTCACCCGCTCCAGGTTGATGTCCAGCATCATCACGACGAAGAGAAAGAGCACCATCACGGCGCCGACGTAGACGACGACGAGCGCGATGGCGAGGAATTCCGCGCGCAGCAGCAGCCAGATGGCCGAGGCGGTGAAGAAGGCGAGCACGAGGAAGAGCACCCCGTGCACCGGGTTGCGCGCGGTGATGACGGCGATCCCGGACACGAGCAGGATCGCCCCGAAAACGTAAAAGACGGCGGCTTCGTACATTGTTCTTCTAGCGGAAGGGGGCGTCGGCCGCCCGGTCGCGCGCGATCTGCTCCTCGTAACGGTCGCCCACCGCCAGCAGCATGGGCTTGGTGTAGTAGAGGTCCCCCCGCCTTTCCCCGTGGTACTCGAGGGTCCGCGTCTCGACGATCGCATCCACCGGGCACGCTTCCTCGCAGAAGCCGCAGAAGATGCACTTCGTCAGGTCGATGTCGTAGCGCGTGGTGCGCCGCGTCCCGTCTTCCCGCTGCTCGCTTTCGATGTGGATCGCCAGCGCCGGGCAGACGGCCTCGCACAGCTTGCACGCGATGCAGCGCTCCTCGCCGTTCGGATAGCGGCGCAGCGCGTGCAGGCCGCGGAAGCGCGGGCTCATCGGCGTCTTCTCTTCCGGGTACTGCACGGTGATCTTGCGCGCGAAAAGGTGCCGCCCCGTGAGCGCCATGCCCTGCAGGAGCTCGAGGAGGAGGAAGGAGCGGAAGAAGTCGACGACGCGCTTCATTGCCTCATTTATCTCCACAGGCTCCAGGGCGTCTGCATCCAGACCCCCACGACGACGATCCAGACGATCGTGAGCGGGATGAAGATCTTCCAGCCTAGCCGCATGATCTGGTCGTAACGGTAGCGCGGGAACGTGGCGCGCAGCCACAGGAACATCGACACCACCACGAAGACCTTGGCGAAGAGCCAGAAGAAGGTCGGCACGGCGGCGGTGAGCTCGCTGTCCACGGGCGCCTGCCAGCCGCCGAAGAACATGATCGCCGTCAGCGTGCTGATGAGGATCATGTTCATGTACTCGGCGAGGAAGAACAGCGCGAAGGTCATGCCCGAGTACTCGATCATGTGGCCGGCGACGATCTCCGACTCGCCCTCGACGACGTCGAACGGCGCGCGGTTGGTCTCCGCCACCCCGGAGACGAAGTAGACGACGAGGATCGGCAGCAGCGGCAGCCAGTTCCAGGAAAGGAAGGTGAGGCCCTTGGAGGCGAAGTAGCCCCTGCCCTGCCCGTCGACGATGTCGGAGATGTTGAGGCTGCCCGAGACCATGAGGACGACGACGAGGGCAAAGCCCATCGCCAGCTCGTACGACACCATCTGCGCCGCGGAGCGCATGGCGCCCAGGAAGGCGTACTTGGAGTTCGATGCCCAGCCGGCGACGATGACGCCGTACACGCCGAGCGAGCTGAGCGCCATGATGTAGAGGAGCCCGGCGTTGATGTCGGCGAGGACCACCTCCGGCGAGAACGGTATGACCGCCCAGGCGGCGAGCGCGGGCATGATCATGACGATGGGCGCGAGGAGATAGAGACCCCTGTTCGCGCTCGACGGCAGGATGATTTCCTTGAAGAGCAGCTTGATGCCGTCGGCAACCGGCTGCAGAAGCCCCAGCGGGCCCACGCGGTTCGGGCCGATGCGGATCTGGATCCAGCCGATGAGCTTGCGCTCCCAGAGCGTGAGGTAGGCGACGCAGCCCATCAGCGGCGCCACGATAAGCACGATGTAGACGAGGGTCAGCACCGTCCGGTAAATGGGCGGGCCCCACTCCGGGCCGAACCAGGCCTCCGGCCGCGTCTGCAGCCACTGGACCATCTAGGCGGCCCTCCCGACGGCGATGCGCTCGAGCGTCACGGCGCCGAACATGGTTCCCAGGGCAGCGGTCTCCGGGTGCGCGGCGGAAATGCGCACGCACTCGTCCGGCATGCCTTCGTCCAGGGCGGCCTGCAGCCGCGCCTCGCCTTGCCCGCCGCGCACGCGCACGGGCTCGTTGGCGGCCACTCCGAGGCGCGCCATCAGGCGGCCGTTCATCCAGGCCTTGGGCGCTTGAGCGTCCTTCGTTTCCTGCAGCGGCTGCGAGCGCCGCACGAGCGGATCGGCGAAGTAGATGGGCACGTCCGCGACGCGCTGGACGCCTTGCGGCTTCTCCGCCGCCTTGCTTCCACTCACGGAAAGATCGTTGGAGAGTAGAGCCGAGACGTCCTTGGATCCGAGGCACTCGGCCCGAACCTGGTCGATGGTGTCGAACTCGAATCCCTGCGCGCCGAGCACGCTGCCGAGGACGCGAAGCACCTTCCAGCCCGGCCGGCCGTCGCCCGGCGGCGGCACGCACGCGTGGAACGCCTGCGCGCGGCCTTCCATGTTGACGAACGTCCCGGCCGTTTCGGTGAAGGCGCCGATCGGGAGGATGACGTTGGCGTAGTCGAGGCCCGTGCGGAAGGGACTCAGGACGACGACGAACTCCGCGCCGGAGAGGGCCTTCGTCGCCGCTGCCGGATCGGCGCAGTCGAGCTGCGGCTCGGCGTTGAGGACGACGATCGCCTTTTTCTTCAGCACGTCGGAGACATTGCCGTTCGCCGGCAGCCCGGCGAGGTAGCCGCCGACGGAGTTGGCCGCCTCGGCCAGCACGCCCAGCCGGCCGCCGGCCGCCTTGGCGAGCGCGAGCGCCGCCGCCTGGATCTGCGCGGCCTGCGGGTGCTGCTGCGCGAAGTTTCCGAGCAGCACCGCGACGTTCTGGCCGCCCTTCAGGTCCTTTTCGAACCCCGCCATCTCGGCGAGAAGCTCCGACGGCGCGACGATCTTCTTGCCCGCGATGGGCAGGAGCCAATCGTCGTCCGCGGAGTGCAGCTTGTAGACGCGCGTGCCGCGCTTCGCCGCCTGGCGCAGGCGGTGCGCGACGAGCGGATGCTCCTTGCGCAGGAACGAGCCGATCACGAGCACCCGGTCGAGCTTGCCCAGCTCGTCGATCGCCATCCCGAGTGTCGGCGCGCCCGCGCGGGCGCCGTCGGCCGAGAAATCGGACTGGCGCAGGCGGAAATCGGCCGCTCCGCCGAGCCCGCGGGCGAGCTTGCCGGCGAGATAGAGCTCTTCCAGCGTCGAATGCGGGCCGGCGAGGATCCCCGGCGCGCGGCCCTTGAGGCCCCAGGCCGCCTCCTCGATCGCCACCGACCACTCCACCTCCTCCCAGCGGCCGTTGCGCTTCAGGAGAGGCTGCGTGAGCCGGTCGGCGTTCAGGCCTTCATAGGAGAAGCGGTCCTTGTCCGAGAGCCAGCACTCGTTGATCGCCTCGTTCTCGAGCGGCAGGACGCGCATGACGCGCTTCTGCTTCACCTGCACCAGCAAGTTGGAGCCGAGGCCGTCGTGCGGCGAGATGGACTTGCGCCGCGACAGCTCCCACGTGCGCGCCTTGTAGCGGAACGGCTCGGACGTGAGCGCGCCCACCGGGCACAGGTCGATCATGTTCCCGGAGAGCTCCGAGTCGACCGCCTTGCCGACGAAGGAGACGATCTCGGTGTGCTCGCCGCGCCCGGCGAGGCCGAGCTCCATGATGCCGGCGATCTCCTGGCCGAAGCGCACGCAGCGGCTGCACTGGATGCAGCGGCTCATCTCCTCCGCGGCGACGAGGGGCCCGAGCTCTTTTCTCAGGACGACCCTCTTTTCCTCCGTATACCGCGAATTGCTGTGGCCATAGCCGACCGCGAGGTCCTGCAGCTGGCATTCGCCGCCCTGGTCGCAGATCGGGCAGTCGAGCGGATGGTTGATGAGCAGGAACTCCATCACGCCGTTCTGCGCCTTCTTGGCGGCGGGCGAATGGGTCCATACCTTCATGCCGTCTGTGACCGGCGTCGCGCACGCGGGCAGCGGCTTCGGCGCCTTCTCCACCTCCACCAGGCACATCCGGCAGTTCGCCGCGATGGAGAGCTTGCGGTGGTAGCAGAAGTGCGGGACGTAGGTGCCGATCTTGTTCGTCGCGTCCATGATGGTCGCGCCGTGCGGCACTTCCACCTCGACGCCGTCGACCTGGACCTTGAGGGTCGCCATCAGGCCGCTTCCTTCATGTCGCGGTTGTGCTCGTCGAGCTCGCTGCGGCCCCACTTGGGCTCCACTTCGCCCTTCACGAGGCAGGTCTTGTTCTCGATATGGAAGACGAACTCGTCGCGGAAATGCTTTAGGAAGCTCTTGACCGGAAGCGCGGCGGCATCCCCCAGGGCGCAGATGGTGCGGCCGGCGATGTTGTCGGCGACGTTGTCGAGGAGCGCCAGGTCTTCCATGCGCCCCTTGCCGTTCTCGATGCGGTTCACCACGCGATAGAGCCAGCCGGTGCCCTCGCGGCAGGGCGTGCACTGGCCGCAGGACTCCTCGAAATAGAAGTAGGACAGCCGCTCGAGCGCCCGCACCATGCACGTGGAGTCGTCCATGACGATGACCGCGCCCGAGCCGAGCATCGAGCCCGCCTTCGCGATGGAGTCGTAGTCCATGTCGGTCTTCATCATGATGTCGGCCGGCAGCACCGGCATGGAAGAACCGCCTGGAATGACCGCCTTCAATCTATGTCCATTCCTGACCCCGCCCGCCATCTCCAGGAGCTTGGCGAAGGGCGTGCCGAGGCGGACCTCGTAGTTGCCGGGCTTGTTGACGTGCCCGGTGACCGAGAAGATCTTCGTGCCGCCGTTGTTGGGCTTGCCGAGGGCCAGGAAGGCCTCCGCGCCGTTGCGCAGGATCCACGGCACGGCGGCGAACGTCTCGGTATTGTTGATCGTCGTGGGCTTGCCGTAGAGGCCGTAGCTCGCCGGGAACGGCGGCTTGAAGCGCGGCTGGCCTTTCTTGCCCTCCAGCGACTCGAGCAGCGCCGTCTCCTCGCCGCAGATGTATGCGCCGTATCCGGCATGCGCATAAAGGTCGTAGCTGAACTCCGAGCCGAGAATGCCCTTGCCGAGGTAGCCGGCGGCATACGCCTCGCGCAGGGCCTCCTCGAACTGCTCGTAGACCTGCCAGATCTCGCCGTGGATGTAGTTGTAGCCCGCGGTCGCGGACATCGCGTAGCCGGCGATGACCATGCCCTCGATGACGGAGTGCGGGTTGTAGCGCAGCAGGTCGCGGTCCTTGCACGTGCCCGGCTCGCCCTCGTCCGAGTTGCACACGACGTACTTCGCGCCCGGGAACTGGCGCGGCATGAAGGACCACTTGAGCCCCGTCGGGAACCCGGCGCCGCCGCGCCCGCGCAAGGCCGACTTCTTGAGCTCGTTGACGACGTCTTCCGGCTTGACCTTGTCGTTCAGCAATTTCTTCAAGGCGGCATAGCCGCCGCGCGCCTCGTAGTCCTTCAGCCGCCAGTTGCGGCCATCGAGGCCTTTCATCAGGATCGCGTCGGGACCGTAGTCGAGCATCGCCATCCCCCTACTTCCGCCCCAGCTCGTCGATCATCTGGTCGAGCTTGTCGTGGCTCATGTAGTCGCGCATGTCCTTGTTGTTCACGAGCACCACCGGCGCCATGGCGCAAGCGCCCATGCACTCGCCCTCCTTCAGGGTGAAATGGCCGTCGGGCGTCGTCTCGTTGAAGTCGATGCCGAGCTTGTCGCGCAGGTGGTCGGCGGCCGCCAGCGCGCCCTGCAGGCCGCACGGCAGGCAGGTGCAGATCGTCAGCTTGTACTTGCCGGTGGGCTTGAGGTTGTACATCGAGTAGAAGGTCGCCACCTCGTACACCGCGACGGCCGGCATGCCGAGGTACTTGGCGACGAACGCCATGGTCTCGTCGGAGAGCCAGCCCTTCTCGTCCTGCGCGATGACGAGCGCCGCCATCACCGCGGATTCCTTGCGATCGGCGGGATACTTTGCGATCTCCCGGTCGATCTTCTTCAGCGAATCCGCCGAGAGCACCGGCGCGCTGGTCGCTTGCTCGGTCATCGGTCGATCTCCCCGAACACGATGTCCTGCGTACCGATGATCGCCACCGCGTCGGCGATCATGTGGCCGCGCGCCATCTCGTCGAGCGACGCGAGGTGCGGGAAGCCGGGCGCGCGGATCTTGAGGCGATAGGGCTTGTTCGCGCCGTCGGAGACGAGGTAGATGCCGAACTCGCCCTTGGGATGCTCCACGGAGGCATAGCACTCGCCCTCCGGGACGTGCATCCCCTCGGTGAAGAGCTTGAAGTGGTGGATCAGCTCTTCCATGTTCATCTTCATCTCGGCGCGCGCCGGGGGCGCGACCTTGTGGTTGTCCACCATCACCGGCCCGGGGTTCTGGCGCAGCCAGTCGATGCATTGCCGGATGATGCGGTTCGACTGCCGGAACTCCTCGATGCGCACGAGGTAGCGGTCGTAGCAGTCGCCGTTCTTGCCGACCGGCACGTCGAAGTCCATGCGGTCGTAGACCTCGTAGGGCTGCTTCTTGCGCAGGTCCCACGCGATGCCCGAGCCTCGCAGCATCGGGCCGCTGAAGCCGAGGGCCAGTGCGCGCTCCGGCGACACGACGCCGATGCCGACCGTGCGCTGCTTCCAGATGCGATTCTCCGTGAGCAGCGTCTCGTAATCGTCCACGTACTTCGGGAAGCGCTCGGTGAAGGCCTCGAGGAAATCCAGGAGCGAGCCGCTCCGGTCCGAGTTCAGGCGCTCGACGTCCTTTTCGTTGCGCAGGGCGTTGGGCTGGTAGCGGGGCATCGCCTCGGGCAGGTCCCGGTAGACGCCTCCCGGCCGGTAGTACGCGGCATGCATCCTCGCGCCGGAGACCGCCTCGTAGGCGTCCATCAGGTCCTCGCGCTCGCGGAAGCAGTAGAGGAAGATGGTCATCGCGCCGATGTCGAGCCCGTGCGCGCCGAGCCAGAGCAGGTGGTTCAGGATGCGCGTGATCTCGTCGAACATCACGCGGATGTACTTGGCGCGCTCGGGGATCTCGATGCCGAGCAGCTTCTCGATCGCCATGACGTAGGCGTGCTCGTTGCACATCATCGAGACGTAGTCGAGCCGGTCCATGTAGGGCACCGACTGCAGGAAGGTCTTGTGCTCGGCGAGCTTCTCCGTCGCCCGGTGCAGCAGGCCGATGTGCGGGTCGGCGCGCTGGATCACCTCGCCGTCGAGCTCCAGCACCAGGCGCAGCACGCCGTGCGCCGCCGGGTGCTGCGGACCGAAGTTCAGGGTGTAGTTGCGGATCTCCGCCATGCGCCTACTTCGCCTTCTCTTCGGCGTAGTGCTCCTCGCGCACGATGCGCGGCGTCACCTCGCGCGGATCGATCGTCACCGGCTGGTAGACGATGCGCTTCTGCTCCGGGTCGTAGCGCATCTCGACGTGCCCGGAGAGCGGGAAGTCCTTGCGGAACGGGTGGCCGACGAAGCCGTAGTCGGTGAGGATGCGGCGCAGGTCGGGATGGCCCTCGAACATGATGCCGAAGAGGTCGAAGGCCTCGCGCTCGTACCAGTTGGCCGACGGCCAGACCTCGATGAGCGAGGCCATGACCGGGAACTCGTCGTCGGGACAGAACGCCCGCACGCGCAGGCGCCAGTTGTTCTGGATCGAGAGAAGGTGCGCGACCGCCGCGAAGCGCGGCCCCTCGCGCGGCACGTCGGCGTATGCGCCGTAGTCCACGCCGCAAAGGTCGATGAGCTGCTCGAAGCCGAGCGCGGGGTCGCTCTTCAGCTTCTCGCAGACCTCCCTGTACGAGGAAGAAGCGACCTCGATGGTGATCTCGTTCAGCCTTTCCTTCGGCGCGAGGCCGGCGGCCGAAAGAGCATCGAAAAGCTTCTGAACCCGTGGCGTCATCGCGCGATGGTGTTCGTTCGCTTGATCTTGTTCTGCAGCTGGATGATGCCGTAGAGCAGCGCCTCGGCCGTGGGCGGGCAGCCCGGGACGTAGATGTCCACCGGCACGATGCGGTCGCAGCCGCGCACTACCGAGTACGAGTAGTGGTAATAGCCGCCGCCGTTGGCGCACGAGCCCATCGAGATGACCCAGCGCGGCTCCGCCATCTGGTCGTAGACCTTGCGCAGCGCGGGCGCCATCTTGTTGCACAGCGTGCCCGCGACGATCATCACGTCGGACTGGCGCGGGCTGGGCCGGAAGACGACGCCGAAGCGGTCGAGGTCGTAGCGCGCCGCGCCGGCCTGCATCATCTCCACGGCGCAGCAGGCGAGGCCGAAGGTCATCGGCCAGAGCGAGCCCGTCCGCGTCCAGTTGATCACCGCGTCGAGCTTGGCGGTGACGAAGCCCTGCTGCAGGACGCCTTCTACTCCCACTCGAGCGCACCTTTCATCCACTCGTAGATGAAGCCCACCACGAGGATTGCAAGAAAGATCATCATCGCCGCGAAGCCCGCGAAGCCGATGTCGTTGAGCGCCGTCGCCCACGGAAAGAGGAAGGCGATCTCCAGGTCGAAGAGGATGAAGAGGATGGCCACGAGGTAGTAGCGCACGTCGAACTTCATGCGCGCGTCCTCGAACGCCTCGAAGCCGCACTCGTAGGGCGAGAGCTTCTCGGGGTCGGGGCGGTGGGGCGCGAGGAGTTTCCCCAGCACGATGGGCGCGACGCCGACCCCGAGGCCGACGAGGATGAACAGCAGAACCGGAAAATATTCTGCGAGCATAGGATGGTGCCCACGAGCAGACTCGAACTGCTACGGCTGTTTAGGCCACTAGCCCCTCAAGCTAGCGTGTCTACCAATTTCACCACGTGGGCGCAGGCCGGATTATCCCCTAAAACTCCCCAAGAAATCATTGCGGAACGTTCTTCTCCTTCGCCGCATCGGCCGGCGCGGCGGGCGCGGGCGCCGGAGCGGCGGCGGGCTTGTCCTGTGCAGGAGACTGCTTCTGCTCCGCCTCCTTCTTCGCCGGCGCGACGCGGTCGACCACGCTGCCCGATTCGCGCGGCGCCGTGCTGGCGATATACCCGAGCGCAAGGCTCAGGACGAAGAATGCCGTCGCGAGCACCGCGGTCGCGCGCGACAGGAAATTGGCCGAGCCGGTGGCGCCGAATAGGCTCGAGGAAGCGCCGCCGCCGAATCCCGAGCCCATGTCCGCGCCCTTGCCGTGCTGCAGGAGCACGAGGCCGATGATCGCCAGCGCCACGAGCACGTGCACGACGATGATGATGTTGGTCCAGATTGCCATTCGCTTGCGTTCCTCTCTATTTCCGGCCCTGCGCGGCGCGCGGCGCCGCCGCCTTGATGATCGCCACGAAATCCTGCGCCACGAGCGACGCGCCGCCGATCAGTCCGCCGTCCACGTCCGGCATGGCGAAGATGGAGGCCGCGTTGTCCGCCTTGACGCTGCCGCCGTACAGGATCGGCGTGCCGTTGAAGATGCGCTTGCGGATGAATGCATGCACGTCCTGCGCCTGCTGCGGGCTGGCGGTGCGCCCGGTGCCGATCGCCCAGACGGGCTCATAGGCGACAACTGCGTGCGAGAACGCCTCGATGCCGACCGTGGTCAGCACTTCGTCCAGCTGGCGCGCGACCACGCTTTCCGTCTTGCCGGCGTCGCGCTCTGCGAGCGTTTCCCCCACGCACAGGATCGGCACCAGCTTCGCATCGAGCGCCGCGGCGAACTTGGCCGCGATGCGATCGTCGGTTTCGCCGAAAATCTGCCGCCGTTCCGAGTGGCCGACGAGGACGTAGCGGCAACCGAACTCCACCAGCATGGCCGTCGAGACCTCGCCCGTGAAGGCGCCGCGGGGGTGCTCGCTGACGGTCTGGGCGCCCCAGGCAATGGGCCCGCCGCGCAACTGGTCGGCGACCTGCCCCAGGTAGGGGAACGGCACGCAAACGCAGCTGTCGACGCCCGATACCCCGGCGATCCCGGCCGCAATGCCGTCGAGCAGCGCCCGGTTGGCTTCCCGGCTGCCATGCATCTTCCAGTTGCCGGCAACCAGCCGCTTTCGCATCTTCGGGAAACGTTCGTCCAAGGCCGGAAAGCTTTGAATTTTACCGTATTTACGGTTGTTCTCGCGCCGCGGCAACCGCCGCGGCCGCCTGTACGGAGCTGCCGGCCACGATGCCCTGCGCCGCGGCCGACGCATTGATCTGGGACAAACAGCCGCGCTCCCACATCGAACGAGCGTCGCCGATCCGGGCGCTCCAGCAATCGACCGCCGCGGCGGCGATGCCGCGGCGGTCGAGCTCCGGCAGGCGCGAGGTCGCGCCGCCGGCATCGTTGAAGATGGCGAGCGCGGCGCCGAACGGGAGCGCGGACTCGGGGCGCCCGCCGTGCAGCGCGGCGTGCGAGCCGATGACGAGGATGCGCCCCGCATCCTCGGCCTCGAGCATGCCGATCGAGTCCACGCCGAGCACGCGGTCCGCGAACCGGTATCGTCCCTGCTCCTCCTCGGGCAGCCTGCCTTCGGGCTGCGGCGCGGCGGCAAGCCGCAACGCCGCGTCTGCGCAGCGCATCCCGGGAGCGAGGCCAAGGCGGCCCGCAACGCGGTTGACGCGCGAAAGAATGCCGCGCGCAAGCATGTCGCCGCCGTCGCCGATCCGCGCGCTGCGATGGTCGACCGCCGCGGCCGCCATGCCGATCGTCTCCAGGAGCGCAAGCCCCAAGATCCCCGCCTCGTCCAGGCCGATGCCGGCGTCGTTGAAAATGACCGCGCGCACGCCGGCCACAGCGGCGTAGTGCGCCGCCACGCGCCCGCCGTGCGAGCCCGCGACGAGCACCCGCCCGGCGACCTCGCCGGGCTCGGTGACGCTATCGGCCGTGACGATCATCGGACTTGCACGGCACTGTCACAAACGCCCCCTATAGTGGGCCTTGCTGCACCTTGGAGATGTTGATCGCCGAGCGTGCGCCGATAGCGCGCCGGGTTCGGCATCCCCATTGTGCGGCGCTTCACGCGCGCCTGCCGGATAATGTTCCCGGACATGGCCGCGCATTCGCATTCCCACCACGAGCACCACCACGCCCCGCATGGCCACGGCCCCCGCGCCGCTCGGCACGGCGGCGGCCGGGCGCTGCAGGCGGCCGCGCTCCTCACCCTCGCGTTCGCCGTGGTGGAAGCCGCGGGCGGCTGGTGGACCGGCTCTCTCGCGCTGGTTTCCGACGCCGGCCACATGGTGACCGACGCGGCGGCGCTCGGCCTCGGGGCGCTGGCGGCCTGGCTCGGGCGGCTTCCGCCGTCGCGGCGCCATTCGTATGGCCTGGGCAAGGCCGAGATCGTGGCCGCGCTCCTCAACGCCGCCGCCATGCTCGCCATCGTCGCCTGGCTCGCGTACGAAGCGGTCCTGCGGCTGCGCGAGCCGCAGCCGGTCGAAGGCGGAGTAGCGGCGCTGATCGCGCTCGGAGGGCTCGTGCTGAATGCCTTCGTCCTGCAGAAGCTCACGCCGCACGCGCACGACCTCAACACGCGAGCCGCGCGGCTGCACGTCATCGGCGACGCGCTCGGCTCGATTGCGGCGCTGGCGGCCGGCGTCGCCATCTGGGCGACCGGCTGGACGCGATTCGACTCGCTCGCCTCCCTCCTGATCGGCGTCCTCATCGCCGTGTCGGCGTTCCGCCTGCTCGGCGAAAGCCTGCACGGCCTGCTCGAAGGCGTGCCGCACGGCTTGTCCGTGGAGGCGATCGGCCGCGAGATGGCGCTCGTCGAGGGCGTGAAGTCGGTGCACGACCTGCACGTCTGGATGCTTTCCGGCAGCCGCACGGCCCTGTCCGCGCATGTCGTCGTCGGCAGCCTCGGGCACTGGGACCGGACGCTGGCCGCCTTGCAGCAGCGACTGCACGACCGGTTCGGCATCGACCACGTGACCCTGCAGCCGGAGTCGGGAACCCGGCCGTTGCTTCGCCACGGGGCGCGGCCCTAGGCCGCTGCCGTTCGTACCGCCGCGGCGATCGACTGGGCGGCGCGCTCGATCGCCTCGCGCGGCTCTCCTTCCACCATCACGCGCAGCACCGGCTCGGTCCCGGAAGGCCGCAGCAGCACGCGTCCCTTGCCGTCGAGCGAGCGCTCGGCCTCGCTCTTGGCCTTCTGGACGGCCTCCATCTTTTCCCAGTCGAAGCCGCGCGGCACGGCGACGTTCAGCAGGATCTGTGGATACATGACGAGGTCGGCCGTGAGCTCGGTCAGGCTGCGGCCGGTCTCGCGGATTGCGCGCAGCACTTGCAGCGAGGAGACGATGCCGTCGCCGGTCGTGTGCTTGTCGAGGCAGATCAGGTGGCCGGAGTTCTCGCCGCCGAGCTGCCAGCCCTTCTCGCGCATGAGCTCGAGCACGTACCGGTCGCCGACCTTGGCGCGGCCGAACGGGATGCCGAGGCGCTTCATCGCCTTCTCGAAGGCGAGGTTCGTCATCACGGTACCGGCCACGCCGGCCACTTTCTCGCGGCCGGAGCGATGCTTCGCGACCGCGTAGAGCAGCTGGTCGCCGTCGTAGAGCGCGCCGGCGCCGTCCACCATCAGGAGTCGGTCGCCGTCGCCGTCGAGGGCGATGCCCAGGTGGGCCTTCTGGCGCTTCACTTCGGCCTGCAGCGCCTCCGGCGCCGTGGCGCCGGCCATGTCGTTGATGTTGAAGCCATCGGGCTTCACGCCGATCGCCGAGACGTCCGCGCCGAGCTCGTGGAACACGCTCGGCGCGATGGCGTAGGCGGCCCCGTGGGCGCAGTCGACCACGAGCTTCATGCCCTTCAGGTCGAGCTCGTTCGGGAAGGTCGACTTGCAGAACTCGATGTAGCGCGAGCCCGCGTCTTCCCGTCGCCGGACCTTGCCCAGCTTGGCGGACGCGTTGCAGCCCATCGGGCGGTCCATCTCCGCCTCGATCGCGGCTTCGATCGTGTCGGGCAGCTTGAAACCGTCGCCCGAGAAGAACTTGATGCCGTTGTCCTGGTAGGGGTTGTGCGAAGCGCTGATCACGACGCCGGCCGTGAGGCGCAGCGCGCGCGTGAGGTAGGCCACCGCCGGGGTCGGCACGGGTCCGGTCATGTGCACGTCGACGCCGGCCGCCGAGAAGCCGGCTTCCAGCGCGGATTCCACCATGTAGCCCGAGATGCGGGTGTCCTTGCCGATGAGCACGGCGGGATGCGACGTGTCCTTGGAAAGCACCTTGCCTGCGGCGTAGCCGAGGCGCATGACGAAGTCGGGCGTCATGGGGCTCTCGCCCACCGTGCCGCGCACGCCGTCGGTACCGAAATATCTACGCGACATTGCTGTAAGCCTGCCAGACCGCGACCGCGTCGCGCGTCTCCCTCACGTCGTGGACCCGCAATATTGTCGCGCCGCCGAGGAGCGAGAGCAAAGCCATGGCGAGGCTCGCCGGCAGCCGCTCGTCCGCGCCGCGGCCGGTAATCCTGCCCAGCGAGGACTTGCGCGACCAGCCGGCGAGCAGCGGCGCGCCCAGGCCGGCGAGCTCGGGAAGGTGCTTGAGCAGGGTCAGGTTGTGCTCCAGCGTCTTGCCGAAGCCAAAGCCGGGATCGATCACGATGCGTTCCTGCGCTACGCCCGCCCTCCGGGCGCTCTCAATCCGATCTTCAAGGAAGTCGCGAACCTCGCTGACGACGTCATCATAGTGCGGCGCCTCTTGCATGGTCGCCGGCTCGCCCTTCATGTGCATGAGGCAGACGGCGCAGTCGGATTTCGCGACCGCCTCGAGCGCTCCCGGAGCGCCGAGCGCCTGGATATCGTTGACCATCGATGCGCCAAAGTCGAGCGCGGCGCGCATGACGGCGGGGTTGCGGGTGTCGACGGACACCGGCACGTCGCGCAGCTGGCGGACCACCGGCAGGACGCGGCGCAGCTCCTCGTCCTGGCTCACGGGCGCGGAGCCCGGCCGCGTGGACTCGCCTCCCACGTCGATGATGTCCGCGCCATCTTCCAGCAACCGGTAGGCATGCGCCAGGGCGTGCTCCGCGTCCTCGAAACGCCCGCCGTCGGAGAAGGAATCCGGCGTGACGTTGACCACGCCCATCACCAGCGGCCGCTCCAGGTCAAAAAAAAATCTCCCGCACCGGAGGCCGGGAGATTTTTTCGGGGACTGCGCCTTAAGCGGCAGGCGTGGCTGCCTACGCCGCGGGCGTCGCCGCCGTCTCGCCTTGCGCGCCGCCGGTGGCGGCGGGCTTGGAGGGCGACTGGGAGCCGCCGCTCGGCTTCGGCGGGCGGGGCGGCTTGCCCGCCATGATGTCGGCGATCTGGTCCGCGTCGATCGTCTCCCACTCGAGGAGCGCCTTGGTCATCGCCTCGACCTTGTCGCGATTCGCTTCGAGGAGGCCGCGCGCGAGGCGGTACTGCGTGTCGATGATGCGGCGGATCTCGCCGTCGACCTTCTGCATCGTCGCTTCCGAGACGTTCTTGTGCGTGGTCACGGCGCGGCCGAGGAATACCTCGCCCTCGTTCTCGCCGTACACCATGGGCCCGAGCTCGTCGGACATGCCCCACTGCGTGACCATGCGCCGGGCGATCTCGGTCGCCCGCTCGAAGTCGTTCGAGGCGCCGGTGGTCATCTGGTTCATGAACAGCTCCTCGGCGATGCGCCCGCCGAAGAGCACGGCGATCATGTTGAGCAGCCGGTCGCGGTCCTGGCTGTAGCGGTCCTGCTCCGGAAGCTGCATCGTCACGCCGAGCGCACGGCCGCGCGGGATGATCGTCACCTTGTGCACCGGGTCGGTCTTCGGCAGCAGCCGCGCGACGATCGCGTGGCCCGACTCGTGGTACGCCGTGTTGCGCCGCTCTTCCTCGGGCATGACCATCGAGCGGCGCTCGGCGCCCATGATGATCTTGTCCTTGGCGCGCTCGAAGTCGTCCATGTCGACGAGGCGCTTGTTCTGGCGCGCCGCGAAGAGCGCCGCCTCGTTCACCAGGTTGGCGAGGTCGGCGCCCGAGAAGCCCGGGGTGCCGCGCGCGATGATGTCGGCCTTGACGTCCGGCGCGAGCGGAACCTTCCGCATGTGCACCTTGAGGATCTCCTCGCGCCCGCGGATATCGGGCAGCGGCACGACCACCTGCCGGTCGAAGCGGCCGGGGCGCAGCAGCGCCGGATCGAGCACGTCAGGGCGGTTGGTCGCGGCGATCACGATCACGCCCGCGGTGGCCTCGAAGCCGTCCATCTCGACGAGGAGCTGGTTCAGCGTCTGCTCCCGCTCGTCGTTGCCGCCGCCGAGGCCCGCGCCGCGCTGGCGGCCGACCGCGTCGATCTCGTCGATGAACACGATGCAGGGCGCGTGCTTCTTCGCCTGCTCGAACATGTCGCGCACGCGGGCCGCGCCCACGCCGACGAACATCTCGACGAAGTCGGAGCCGGAGATCGAGAAGAACGGGACCTTGGCCTCGCCGGCGATGGCGCGCGCGAGGAGCGTCTTGCCGGTGCCGGGGGAGCCGACCATCAGCACGCCGCGCGGGATGCGCCCGCCCAGCTTCTGGAACTTGGAAGGATCGCGCAGGAAGTCGACGAGCTCGGCGACTTCCTCCTTGGCCTCCTCGCAGCCCGCGACGTCGGCGAAGGTGACCGTGTTCGTCGACTCGTCCAGCATGCGCGCGCGCGACTTGCCGAACGAGAAAGCGCCGCCCCGCCCGCCGCCCTGCATCTGGCGCATGAAGAAGATCCACACGCCGATGAGCAGCAGCATCGGGAACCACGAGACGAAGATATTCATGAGGAGCGAGGGCTCCTCCTCGGGCTTCGCCTTCACCTTCACGCCGTACTTGAGCAGGTCGGAGACCAGCCAGATGTCGCCCGGCGAATAGGTGGTGATCTTCTTGCCGTCGACCGTCGAGGCCTTGAGGTTGCGGCCCTCGATCGTGACTTCCGTAATGCGCCCCGCCTTCACCTCGTCGAGGAACTGCGAGTAGTCGATGGTGTTGGGGACCTGCTGGCGCTGGTTGAACTGGTTGAACACGGTCATCAGCACCAGCCCGATGACGAGCCAGATGACCAGGTTCTTCAGCATGTTGTTCAAGTACTTGACTCCTTGGGCGAAAGCGCCTTGCAGCGCAACAAGCATCTTACAGGCCGGCAGGAGGCGCGTCACCCCCTGGTACGGGAGGGTCTTCGTCTTCGAGAGCCCGCCCGCACAGCATGGGGGCGGTCCCTCGATTTCGCAATCGGAAAGCGCTATGCCGGCGATAGGCGGCAGCGGCGGCAGACGAAATAAGTCTCGCGCGACTCGCCTCGCGAGGCTGCCGGCTTCACGACTTTCACCGTTTCGAACGCCGCTTCCAGCCGTTTCTTCAGCGAATGGAACGCTTCTCCCTGGAACGCCTTTGTTACAAAAGCACCGTCGGGCTTGAGTGACGAGCGGCAGACGTCCAACGCCGCTTCCGCCAGCTCGAGGCTCCTCGCCTGGTCCACGCCCGGGATGCCGGACAGGTTGGGCGACAGATCCGACACCACGACGTCCACCTTGCCGTCGCCGAGGGCGGCGCGCACGGCCGCGTCGCGGAAGTCGCCCTGGACGACATGGACGCCGGGAATCGGCTCGACCTTGAGGAGATCCACCGCCGCGACGCGGCCGCCCGGCATGACGCGCTTCGCGGCGACCTGCGACCAGCCGCCCGGCGCAGCGCCGAGGTCGAGCACCGCCGTCCCGGGCCGGAGCAGCCGCTCCTTGTCATCGATCTCCATGAGCTTATAGGCGGCACGCGAGCGAAACCCCTCCGCCTGCGCCCGGCGCACGTACGGGTCGGTGACATGCCTTCGCAGCCATTGCTTGCTCGACTTGGCCATCGGGGAATGATAATCGCGGCTCCTTGGATGCCTCGTCGCACGCGCGCCTGCCCGTCCTTCCCGTCCTGCTCGAGACGACGGCCGCCCAGTCGCTCGGCACGCTCTGCGCGCTCGCCCTCGCCGCGATGGCACCGCAGGCGGCGGCGGATCTCGGCGTAAGCCCGTCGCTCATTGGTTACCAGGTCGCCGCCGTGTATCTGGGCGCCATGATTTCCTCCCTCTTCGGCGGCGGCCTGGTGCGCCGCCTCGGCGCCACCCGCACGAGCCAGTTGGCGCTCTGGCTCGGGGCGGCGGGCTGCGCGCTCTCGGCCGCCGGCGGCCTCGCAACGCTCGCGGCAGGCGCGCTCGTGATCGGCGCGGGCTACGGCATGGTCAATCCGCCCGCCTCGCACCTGCTCGCGCGCCTCTCGCTCGCCAAGAACATGAATCTCGTCTTTTCCATCAAGCAATGCGGCGTGCCCTTCGGCGCCATGCTCTCCGGCCTGCTCCTCCCGCCGCTCGCGCTCGCCGCCGGCTGGCGCGCGGGCCTGCTCGCATGCGCAGCGCTCGCGGTCGCCCTCAGCCTGCAACAGCAGCGCGTACGCGCCGCCTGGGACGCGGATCGCGATCCGGCCGCGCGGGTGTTCTCGGCGCCCTTCGCGAGCCTCGTCCTCATCGCCCGGCATCCCGTCCTGCGCTGGCTCGCGCCGGCATCGTTCCTCCTGTCCGCGGTGCAGCTCTCGCTCTCGGGCTTCCTCGTCACCTACCTCGTCGCCGAGGGCAGCTTCGACCTCGTCGCCGCCGGCAAAGTGCTCGCCGTGGCGCACGCCGCCGGCGCCGCCGGCCGCCTCGCCTGGGGGTGGCTCGCGGACCGCTTGCGCTCGGGGGCGAAGTCGCTCATCGCCAACTGCGTGCTCGGCATCGCCGGCGCGCTGGCGACCGCCGCCATCGCCCCGGACTGGCCGGCCTGGCTCGTCGCCGCCGCCGCGGCGCTCTTCGGCTTCACCTCCATCGGCTGGAACGGCGTCTTCATGGCGATCATCGCCCGCC
>JBLNDP010000091.1:0-10152 GCA_050261755.1 Clostridia bacterium | reverse complement strand
GCGGCCCCAGCCAAGTACCACCCCCGAGAGCGGTCATCCCGGAACTGCCACGCGGAGATCAACCTCGACGAGCGTGGCTATTTCCTGCTTCCCGACCGGCAGCGCCTTGCGTCGCGCAAGGAGTACGCCGACTACGAGCGCGGTTGCACAACGTGGGGCGCCACGTCCGGAGGAAATCCGAAGGCGCGCGACCAGGCCTACGCAGATGCGATCGGCTTCCTGCGCGAAGCGTTCGCGCGGCCATGACGGAATCTCGGTGTCCGCTTCTGGCCGACAGCGGACGCTCCTGAGGTGGTCTTCGAGCGCGCGTTGCCGGAGAATTGCGGCTCCCGGAGGCTCGCGTGCTCAAAGAACACCCCGTCTCTTTCCCATCTGAAGGCGCGATCCTTCGCGGGCTTTTGATCACTGCCGAAGGCCACAACGGCCGACGTCCGCTCGTCGTAATGGCCCACGGAACTTCGGCGACCATCCATATGGTCGCAATCCAGTACGCCCGGGTTTTCGCCGGCGCGGGCATAGCGGCGCTGATCTATGACCACCGCAACTTCGGCGCCAGCGAGGGCCTTCCGCGCCAAGAGATCAATCCTTGGATTCAATGCCGGGGGTATCGCGACGCGCTGACTTACGGCCTCACGCTGCCAGAGGTAGACCCTGAACGCGTTGGGCTGTGGGGTGATAGCTATACCGGGGGCCAAGTTGTCGTGGTATCGGCCTGCGATGCGCGAGCGAAGGTAATCGTCGCGCAGTGTCCGACGTTTGGTCCAAACGTACCGGACGTTCGTCCTAGTCCGGAAACCATGGACCAAGTGCGTCGGACGCTGGATTCCGGGGACGTATCCGGCACGCCAGAGACGACGACGGGCCCGATGCCCGTCGTATCGCCAAGCCAACTCGCCTATCGCTCGCTACTGGCTCCCATCCAGGCGTACCGCTGGTTCACGGACTATGGCGGCAGGCCGGGATCCAAATGGGTCAACGAGGCGACGCGCGTAATTCCACCCACGCCCGTCACGTACAGCCCCTACTTGTGCGCACCGTTCGTGCAGGCCAAGACGCTGTTCATGGTGGCGCCGGAGGACGAGATGGTGCATGCAAACTACGGCGTCACGCGACGGGCGTATGAGCTGATCCCGACCGAGAAGCGCTGGTATGACATCCGGGACGGCCACTTCGGCTTGCTGTATTACCCAGGCGAGCGCTTCGACGAGGCCGCGCAAGTTCAACTGGAATACCTCAGCAGGATGCTTTTAGGCTAACGGCCGGTCTCGACCCTTAGCGTCACCAAGCGTAGACTGCCGGCCGTCTTGTCCAAAGGGGGAATCATGCAGCGCGCAATCGCAGCCTTTGCGTTTTCTGTGTTCACTTCAGTTGCCTTCGCGCACGGCCCGAACGATCCCAAGCACGAGAGCTACTGCATGGGCGACCTCCGCCTCGAGAGCGGACAGTCGATCAAGGATTTCTGCATCTCGTACGTCACGCATGGCACTTTGAACGCGGCAAAGACGAACGCGATCCTGATGGTCACCGCCATCAGCGGCAACCACCATCGCATCGACTATCTGATCGGTCCCGGGCGCGCGCTCGACCCCGCCAAGTACTTCATCATCGCCACCGACGCGATCGGCAACGGCCTCAGTACTTCGCCGTCGAACAGCAAGGCCCAGCCAAGGATGCAGTTCCCGCGCTTCAACATCAGAGACATGGTCGCCTCGCAGCACCGGCTCGTCACTGAGAAGTTCGGCATCACGAAGCTGGTCGCGGTAATCGGCGCTTCCATGGGCGGCATGCAGACGCTCCAGTGGGGCGCGAGCCATCCGGAGATGATGTCTGCCTTGATTCCGATCATTCCTCTCGGCCGCACGCCCGCGTGGACCACGGGAGTGCTCGAGATGACGCGCCAGAGCATCATGCTCGATCCGAAGTGGAACGGCGGTAACTACACCGCAGCCGAGCCTCCCGAGGCCGGCATGCGCCTCTGGTCAGGCTGGCTCTCCGGCGTCATTGTCCGCACGCCGCAGTATCAGGAGGGAGCTTTCCCCAACAGCCAGGACGAGATCGGCTTCCTCAAGGGCATCATGGACACTTGGAAGCGCTTCGACGCGAACGACTGGATCTACCAGACTTGGGCTTACGACGCGCACAATCTGGGAACCACTCCAGGCTTCAATGGCGACTATCACCGGGCATTGCGTTCGATTAAGGCGAAGACCCTCATGCTCGCCGGCACAGGCGATCTGCTGAATCCAGAATACGAGGCGATGGAGGCCGCGCAATACATCAACGACGTCCGCTATGTAGCGATCAACCCCCAGCGGCCCATGGGCCACCTCTCGGGCGCCGGCGCCACCGCGCGGGAAAACGAAGTACAGAACGCAGAAAGCTCGCGATTTCTCGCCACGATCAAGTGAGCGACCGTCCGCTTCTGGCCGAAAGCGGACAGCGGGTTGAGTAAATGACGGACTCGCGGCTTAGCGGCCGCGAGGCTTACGCAGCGCGGGGTTGAGGCGGTCGATGTCGGCCTGGACCTGCTCGCGGCTGCGCTCGTAGACGATCTCGCGTCCCATCACCTTGCCGGCGAAGGCCATGCCGTTGCGCGTGGGAGTGAGCTGCGCCTTGACGTTGTGCACGCCCTGGCCGAAGACGACCTCGATGAGGTCGGCGCGCTTGCTGAAGACGACGACCTCGACCTGCTGGCCGGTCTCGGTGACGCGAACCTTGATCTTCTCGTCGGTCACTGGGCGCCGTCCTTCTCGAGGAGCGGGACGAAGTCGTACTGCCCCATGCCCTGGAGCACGAGGAAGGTCGTCGATCCCTGGGTGGGATTGGTGACGAGGTGCGGCCGGCGCGGCGGCACGGCGTAGGTCTGGCCGGCGGCGAGCCGGACCTCCTCCTTGGGCTGCTGGAGGAAGATGCGCAGCTCGCCCTGGAGCACGTAGAACGTATCCGTGACGTTCGAGTGGTAGTGCCAGGGCACCTTCTGCTTGGGCGAGATCTGCAGCTCGGTGATGCGGAAGCCGGGCCGCGCGGCGTGCTGGTCGCGGCGCTCGACTTCGTAGGACAGGTTCTCGGCGGCAACGGAGCTCATGCGCGCATCGTATCAAGTCATTCGGCTTCGAGGACGACCTTGAGGCGGGTGTCCTTCACGACGATGCCGCCGCGCGCGCCCGGCACGACGCTGCCGTAGCGTGGGGCGAAGACCTCGGGGAGCGGCCGCGCCTCGGGAGGCGCGATCCACAGCCGCAGGAGGTGGCGGTGCCGCTCGGCCTCCGGCCAGTTCTCGAAGTCGCCGCGGGAGTGCAGGATCTGGTGGTTGTGCAGGAGCTGCACGTCGCCCGGGCGGAAGTCCATGGCGAGGTGGATCTCCGGATCGTTGCAGAGCTCGTCGATCAGGTCCATCGCCTCGAACTGCGCGCGCGTGAGCCGGCGCGCCTCGGGAAAGAGCTTCTGCGCCGACTCGATGTACTGGCGCACGTAGATGCACGACAGGCGCCCGCCGAGCCAGTGATAGATGGGGATGTCGAACCACGGCTTCATGCCCTCGGGCACCTCGCCGCGGCGATCGGTCGGATACGGCTCGAAGAGCGCCGGGACGAGGTCCGGGCGCCGGCGCAGGATCTCGTTGTAGACGGTCATCGAGCTCGCGAGGAAGCTTTCCCCGCCCGCCTTCGCCGTCTTCAGGCAGAGCAGGCCGACGATGTCGACGGAATCGGTGTGGTACTCCAGGCGACGGTTCGTCTGGTAGTAGCGCACCTTCGGATCGCGGATGTCGAGGCCGAGGTCCTTCACGTGGCCGAGGACGTGCCCCTTCGCGTTCTGCGAGCGGAACGGCCCGAGCCACGAGCCGAGACCGAGGTAGGCGGTCGCCTGTTCCTCGCGCGTCCACTCCCCCACCGGCAGGCCACGCAGGAGCACGAAGCCGCGCCCATCGAGAAGCTCGGCTAGCAGCGCGCGCAGCGCCGGCCCGAGCGTGGGGAGGCGGAAGGTCTCCGGCGAAAGCGCCTCGTACGGAAGGCCCGCGGCGCGGAACGCGCCGACCGCCGCGCGCACCTCGGCGAGCTCCGGCGCGCTGAAGGGACGCAGCCAATCGCCTTCCTTGAGCGCCCGGCCGCGCCAGACCGACGGCCCGGAAACCGGTTCATAATTCATGCGAGGAGGATATCAACAATGCGCGCAGTCGCAGCCATCGCCTTGCTCTTTGCGACGCAGGCCTTCGGCCAGGCCTATCCGTCGAAGCCGATCACCTTCGTCATTCCCTTCGCCGCCGGAGGCGACTCGGACCTGTCCGGCCGCAACGTGGCGGCGCACGCGACCAAGTACCTGAACAACGTCCCGATCGTTCCCGTGAACCGCACCGGCGCGTCCGGCGCCATCGGCACCATGGCCGTGCGAAACGCCGCGCCCGACGGCTACACCCTCCTCGTCGCGCGCATCGCCACGCACGCGATCCTGCCGGCGCTCGACTCGAAGGTGCCGTACAAGTGGAACGAGTTCACGATGCTCTCGCTCATCGAGCTCAATCCCTACATCTGCTTCGTGAAGAGCGACTCGCCGATCAAGTCGGCCGCCGACCTCGTCGCCGAGATGCGCCGCAATCCCGGCAAGCTGAACTACTCGACCGCCGGCATCGGCACCAGCCAGGCCATGGCGGCGCAATACTTCCTCTCGCTCGCCGGCCTGCCGAAGGAGGCGGCGATGGGCGTCCACTACAAGGGCGGCGGCGAGGTGACGAGCGCCGTCCTCGGCGGCCAGGTGCAGTTCGCCTGCAACAACGCGCCGACCGTCATTCCGCAGGTGAAGGCCGGCACGGTACGCGGCCTCTTCACCACGCCCACGCGCCTGAGCGAGATCCCCGATGTCCCGAACGCCACGGACGCGGGCTTTCCAGACATGAACCGCATCGTCGGCTGGACCGCCCTCATGGGGCCGCCCGGGCTGCCGAAGGAAGTGGTCGATCGCTGGACGGACGTCTTCGCCAAGCTCGCGCGCGATCCGGACTGGCAGCAGGGCAACGCGCACATCGGCGGCATCGCCGCCATCCGCTCGCCCGCGGAAACCGAGAAATTCGTGCGCGAGCAGTTCGAGGTCTACGACAAGCTGGTCACCAACCTCGGCATCCGTCAGTAGGACGGCGCCGCCACCCGCTCGATCGCCACATTGACGCAAGCCGGACGGCCGCTCTTGAGCGCCCGGCCGAGCGCCGCGGCGAGCTCGCCAGGCCGCGTAACGTCTTCGCCAGGGCCGCCGAGCGCGGCCGCGACCGCGCCGTAGCGCGTCGGCAGCAGGTCGAGGCCATGCGCGCGCTCCTTGCCGTAGGCGCGCAGCTGGATCTGGTATTCGGCGTTCCAGCAGGCGTCGTTGCCGACCACCGCGACAAACGGCAGCCCGTAGCGCACCGCCGTGTCGATCTCGGTGGCGTGGAAGCCGAAGGTGCCGTCGCCCATCATCGCGACCACCGTCGAGCCGGGGCTGGCAAGCTTCGCCGCCGCCGCTAGGGGCAGCGCCGAGCCGATGGAGCCGGCGGGTCCGTTGATGATGCGCCTTGGCGCGGACACGCACGCCTGCGACCACTGCCCGAACTCGCCGCCGTCGCAGACGAGGATGGCGTCGGGAACGTCGAGGAGCTTCTGCACTTCCCGGCATACCTCCACGGCGTGCGCCGGTCCTTCGGGCTTCGAGCGCAGGCTCGCCCATTCGGGCGGCCGGTAGGCGAGCGCGGCTCGAGCTTCGGCATGCCATCCGCTCCTGCTTGGCTCGCGCGCCTTGGCGCGTTCCAGCAGCAGGTCGCAGGCGGCGCGCGAGTCGACGTCATCCGGCAAGGCCACCAGGCGCGCCTGCGAGAAAGGACGGCCGAAGCCCAGGGTGAAGTCGACTCGCTTGCCCAGCGACACGACGAGATCCGCCGATGACAGGACTTGCGCCAGCCGGCCAAGGCTCGGGTCCTTCACGCCGCGCGGGCTCTCCATGCCGATCACCGGCACGCCGAGCGCTTCCTCCAGCCGCTTCATTTTCATCGGCCCGTCGGCGTTCATGAGGGCGGGGCCGGCGAGGACGACGGGCGCCCTCGCCTTGCCGATCAGGTCGAGGCGGAAATCGGCTTCCTGGATCGAGATGCCCTTGCGCGAAGGCAAGAAGGCCTCCGAAGGCGGCAAGCGGCCGTCCACGGCCTCGTCCAGCAGGTCGCTCGGCACGCTGAGGTGAACCGGCCCGGGCCGGCCCGAGATCGCTTCGCGCCATGCGCGCGCGACCTCCTCGCCGAGCGTCGCCGCGGAGCGAGCCGTCCACGATGCCTTGCAGAGCGGCGCCGCCACATCGGCCTGGCGCATTTCCTGGAAGGCGCCCTTGCCCAGCTCGCCGAGGGGCGCATGGCCCGAGATCAGGACAAGCGGCGACTCGGCGGCGAGCGCGGTGTAGAGCGCCGATACGGCGTTGGCGTGCCCCGGCCCGCCCGTCACGAGCGCGATGCCCGGCTCGCCGGTCAGGCGTCCCCAGGCGTCGGCCATGTGAACGGCCGCCGCCTCATGGCGCACGTGCAGGAGCGAAAGCTTCGCGTCGAGCGCGGCGTCGAAGACCGGCATCACGTGGTTGCCCGAGAGCGTGAAGACGTGCTTCACGCCCCCGGCCGCCAGCGTGCGCGCGAGGAGGTCAGCCCCGCGCATCGGTTGCAGCTTGCGTTAGCGCGCGAGCAGCTGCCAGGCGAACGTCATGTAGGCAAGGAAGCCCGCGGTAAAGGCCAGCGTACGAACCCATGGGATGGCGAAAGTATACGCAGCCACGTGGACGACGCGCGCCCAGAAGTACACCATCGCCGCGGTGGCGGTCGCCCCGTTCGACAGGCCGACGTCCTGCGCGGCGAGGACCAGCGCCGCGAACACGACCAGGTTCTCCACCGCATTGCCGTGCGCCTTCTTCATGCGCTCGGCCCAGGCCGACTGCGCCGGCGGGTTCGTGGGATACGAGACCGCGGGAATGAGGCCCCACGTCATGATGCGGTCGAGGATGTACGGCACCCACAACAGGCCCGTGAACGCGGCCGTCAGCACGAGATAGTACAGCTCCGGTTTCATGACAGTCCCCTCCTTGTTCTTTCAGTGCAGCAATGAAGGATTGCTTCGCCAAACCGACCACGTGAGCAGGGAAGCAAAGCCCACCCAGCCGATATACGGAACCAGCAGCACCGCCGCGAGGCGCCGCACCCGCCAGAACGCGACGAGCGTTCCGGCGATCAGCGCGAGCAGGACGAGCACCTCGAGGAAGGCCAGCGCGCCCTGCCGCCAGGCAAAGAAGAGCCAGGACCAGAGCGCGTTTGGCACCAGTTGCACGATGAACAGCAGCAGCGCGCCGTTTCTTCCCGGCGATTTGCTTTCCCGCCAGACCAGCCAGGCCGCGACGCCCATGAGCGCGTACAGCGCCGTCCACACCGGGCCGAACACGGACGCCGGCGGTGCCCAGGCGGGCTTTGCGAGCTGCGCATAGAACGCGGCCGCGTCGACCGACGCGATCGCGCCGAGCGCCCCCGCCACGAACGCGAGGACGAGCCAGCCTACCAGCCCGGCCGCGACCGCCATGGGTTGGTTCTCGCTCATGCCCTGAGCGCCGATTTGAGCACCCGCGCGTAGTTCGCATAGGCGACCCGCTCGACCACGGAAGCGGGAAGCTTCATTCCCTCGAGCGCGTCCACGACCTTGCGCACGTCCGCGTAGTTGTCCACCGTCCAGTGGTCCCCGACGCCTTCGACATCCGTGCCGATGCCGACGTGGTCGGCGCCGATGCGATCCACGAGCCGGGCGAGCTGCCGCGCGTACGCGGCCTGGTCGCCGGGGGCGACCGGCCACGTCGAGATGGGCCGCGTCAGCGCCAGGCCCCACAACCCCACGACGCCGCCGCGATCGGCAATCTTCTTCGCCTGATCGAAGGACAGCGCGCGCCTCTGGTAGCCATAAGGGTCACCCCACCGGCCCTCCTGGTCGTCCACCCAGCCGTGCGACCACAGGATGGGTTCCTTCGCGATCTCCAGCGCCTGGTCCAGGGAAGCCGGGGAGCAATGAGCGAGGTCCACGAGGATTCCGCGTGCATTGCAGGCTGCGATCAGTTCGCGTCCAAGGCCGCTGAGTCCGTCGTGGCTGGGCGCGGCCGTCTGCCGATCGCCGACCGGCGTGGGAATGTAGTGCACGAGCTGCAGATGCCGCAGTCCCTTGCCGTAGGCAGCCGCAAGCCCCTCGAGCTTTCCTTCGAGGAAGTCGGCACCCTCCGAAGCGAGCACCACGCCTGCCTCGCCGGCGATGCAGGCATCCACGTCCGCGCGAGTGAGCACCGTGCGCAGCTTTTGCTTCGCAATGGCGGCCTTCATCCGGCCGAACTCGCGGACGAAATAGGCGGCGAGCTCGCCGGGCGCCGGGGTCGACTTCGGCTCGATGCCGGTCGGCGTGGTGCGCGTATGGCGCAGGTCGGAGACGAGCTTCCAGGCCACCAAGGCGACGCCGGCGTTGCGCATCTCCTGCGCGAGCGGCGCGCGTCCGAGCTGGCGGGAGATCAAGCCGTAGTGGCTATGCATGTCGGCGATCGGCACGCGCGCGTACGCACGCGCAACGCCACAGGTCGAGGCGAGAAGCGCCAGGCTTGCCTTGAGCAGTGCGCGTCGGTTCATCGCCCCAGGGGAAAACGCTCCACGGGATCGTAGCGCGATCCACCCGTCCCGGGGATGGACCGCACGAGCACGAATTCCGCAACCGGCCAGCGCACCTCGGGAAGCGGCGGAATCGAAGCCGGTGCGCCCGCCTTGCGCACGAGGGTGATGTGCGCGGTGAACGGCCGATCCTCGAGCACGAACCCGTCGCTTCTCAAGCTCTCATGCAGGTCCTTCACCAGCGCCTGAAGGGCAACGGGCATCGCGGCAGGACCGACCCAGACGATCTTGTTGTGCTTCCAGTACTTCGCCGCGTCGATCGGCAGCTCGAAGGAGCGCCCTCGCACGCGGCGCGACGCTGCGGCGGCGCGCGCGGGGTCCGCATCGCCAAGGAAAGCGAGCGTGAGATGGATGGTTGCCTCGGCCGTCGCGCGTCCGCCCGCGCCCTGCTGCACCGCCTTCGCCCAGGCGGAGAGCGCCCGCGCCGCCTCCGCCGGCGGCCAGAGCGCGAAGAAAAGCCGCACGGCTACTTTTCGACGAAGTGCTTGCGGTGCAGCGCCGCGAGGGCGCGCTCGCCGGATTTGTCGAGCTCGCCGGCGATCAGCTCCATCTCGCGGCGGCTGCGGTTCTGCGAGAGCTTCCAGCGCGTCTCCAGGCGGGTCACCCGGATCTCGAAGTTGACGATGCCCTCGAGCATCATCTCGATGTACTTCGGGCTCAACGCGTCGTGCTTCGGCAGCCACTGGGGATCCATCGCCTCGACCAGGCGGCGCTGGCTTTCCTCCTTCTGCTTCTTGTCCGTGACGATCCGCGGGACGCCGTAGGCGTGGACTGCCGCGTAGTTCCAGGTCGGCACGCGTTCCTTGTCCTCGTACCAGCGCGGCGAGACGTAGGCATGCGGGCCGTGGAAAACCACCAGCACCTCGTCGTCGAAGAACTCCTTCCACTGCGGGTTGTTCTTCGCCATGTGCATGTCGATCTTGACCTGGTTTTCCTTCTCGAAAACCAGGCAAGGCAGGTGCGACGCCATGAGATTGCCGCCGGCCCCGGTCACGAGGATCGGGAAGTTGTTCGCCCGCATGAACTCGAGGATCTCGGCGCGATCCTCGACGCGGTTGTAGGGAGGCGAGTACATGGGCGATGAGGTCTAGTCGATGAGGGCGATCGCCTGCGCGGCGATTCCTTCCTCGCGGCCGACGAAGCCCAGGCCCTCGGTCGTCGTCGCCTTGATATTGATCGCCGCCGGCTTGATGCCGAGATCCTCGGCGATGTTGCCGATCATGCGCGGGATATGCGGCATCATGCGCGGCGCCTGGGCGATGATGGTCGCGTCGATGTTGACCACCGAGAGCTCGAGCCTCTTCAGCTTCGCCGCCACGTCGCGCAGCAGCTTGCGGCTGTCGATGTCGCTGTAGCTCGGGTCGCTGTCCGGGTAGTGCTGGCCGATGTCGCCGAGCCCCGCCGCGCCGAGCAGCGCATCCGAGATCGCATGCAGCAGCACGTCGGCGTCCGAGTGGCCGAGGAGGCCC
>JBLNDP010000090.1:0-8422 GCA_050261755.1 Clostridia bacterium | reverse complement strand
ATGAAGCCCAAGATCTACGGCATCCGCAACTGCGACACGATGAAGAAGGCCTTCGCCTGGCTCGAAGCGAAGGACATCGCCTACGATTTCCACGACTACAAGAAGGACGGCGTGCCACCGGGCAAGCTGAAGGATTGGGCGGCGAAGGCCGGCTGGGAGAAGCTCGCCAATACCCGCGGGCCGACGTGGCGAAAGATTCCGGATGCGGACAAGGCGGGGCTCACCCCGGCGCGCGCTCTGGACTTGCTTCAGAACAACCCAAGCGCCATCCGCCGACCGGTCGTCGAGGCCGGCGCCAGGCTGATCGTCGGGTTCGACGCTCACGAATTTGCCGCCTCTTTCCAGAAACAAGCACGATGAACGCGCCCCACACCGAAGAATTCCTGACCCTTACCGAGATCGTCGCGGCGGCGCGGCGCAACCTCCAGCCCGGTACATGGGCTTACCTCGTCGGCGGCACGGAGAGCGAGACGACGGTGAAGCGCAACCGCCACGCGCTCGACACGATCGCCTTCCGCCCGCGCGTGCTGCGGAACATGAGCCAGATCGATTCGTCCGCCAAGGTCCTGGGGATCGCCACGCGCATTCCCGTTTTCCTCGCGCCGATCGGCGGCCTGGAGTCGATCGCCGAAGGCGGCGCCGCGGCGGCGGCGCGCGCGGCGGCACGCTTCGGCATCGCGCAGATGCTCTCGTCGGTCTGCAAGCCGGGCCTCGAGGAAACGATGGCGGCGGCAGACAACCCCAAGTTCTTCCAGCTCTACGTGCGCGGCGACGTGACTTGGGTCGATGACTACATCAAGCGCGCGCTCGATCGCGGCTACAAGGCGTTCTGCTATACGGTCGACGTCGCGATGTACAGCCGCCGCGAGCGCGACATCCTCGGCCGCTTCGTGAAGCCCTGGCGCGCCGACGCCGCGACGGGGCACAAGTTCCAGTCCGCGCTCTCCTGGGACGAGATCAAGCGCTTCAAGGACAAGTACCCGTCCTTCCCGCTCATCGTGAAAGGCATCGCCACCGCCGAGGACGCCGAGATCGCCGTGCAGCACGGCGTGGACGTGGTCTACGTTTCCAACCATGGCGGCCGGCAACTCGACCATGGGCTCGGATCCGCCGCCGTTCTTCCCCAGGTGGTGAGTTCCGTCAAAGGCAAGGCAAGAGTCTGGGTCGACGGCGGCTTCATGCGCGGCACGGACGTCGTGAAAGCCATCGCGCTCGGCGCCGAGGCGGTCGGCATCGGCCGGCTCTGCGGCCTCGGCCTCGCGGCCGGCGGCGTCGCGGGGCTTGTGCGCGCGCTCGAGATCCTGGAGGACGAGGTGCGCATCGCCCTCGGGCTGCTCGGCGTCAACTCGTATGCCGAGCTCAGGCCGCAGCATCTCGCCGCCGCCCCCGCGGTTGGCGAGCCCGCCACGTTCAGCGCCTTTCCGCACCTGGAGATGCCATGAGGCTCATCGCCGCGTCGCTCCTCGCCGTGCTGCCGCTCTGCGCCTCCGCGCAGACCTACAAGTGCAAGGACGGCGCGGGCGCCGTCACCTACTCCAACGAGGCCTGCGAAAAGCAGGGCCTCAAGGATGCCGGCAAGGTGCGCGAGCGCCTGACCACCATGCAGAGCGAGCCTCTGCCCGTGAAGAAGCTCTCGCC
Source organism: Clostridia bacterium (assembly GCA_050261755.1). Lineage (GTDB taxonomy): Bacteria > Pseudomonadota > Gammaproteobacteria > Burkholderiales > SG8-39 > SCGC-AG-212-J23. The sequence goes on along the minus strand of JBLNDP010000090.1, from coordinate 6,784 downwards.
GCCCAGAGAGCCCGAGAAAAAGGCGCCGGAGAAGCCGGACGCCGAAAAGCCGCGCTAGCCGAGCTCGATGCGCCGGCCGCTGGCCGGATCGAAGAGGTGCAGGTTCTCCGCCGCGAAGGTGAGCGGCACGCGCCCCTTGGCGCCGCGCATGGACGCATGCACGTGCGCGGCGATCTGCCCGCCTTCCCGTCCCGCGCCCAGGTAACCGAAGACGAGGGAATCGGAGCCGAGCAGCTCGACGAAGTCGATCGCGAGCTCGAGAAGCGGCGCCTTGCCGTCGGCGAGCTCGAGGTGCTCCGGGCGCACGCCAAGAAGGACTTCGCGCCCGGCCAATGCCGGTATTTTCCTTGGTAGAAGAACCCGGATGTCCGGCGCGACCTCGAGGGCGGCGCCATCCGCGGCGATCCGGCCCGGGACGAGGTTCATGGGCGGCGAGCCGATGAAGCCGGCGACGAACGTCGTGGCCGGCCGGTCGTACACGTCGAGGGGCGCGCCCACCTGCTCCGCCAGGCCGTTGTTCATCACGAGCATGCGGTCGGCGAGGGTCATGGCCTCGACCTGGTCGTGCTTCACGTACAGCGTCGTGGTGCGCAGGCGCCGGTGCATCGTAAGGAGCTCCGCGCGCATCTGCACGCGCAGCTTGGCGTCCAGGTTGCTCAGCGGCTCGTCGAACAGGAACACCTTCGGATGCCGGACGATGGCCCGGCCCATCGCCACCCGCTGGCGCTGCCCGCCCGAGAGCTCGCGCGGCTTGCGCTCGAGGAAGCGGTCGATCTCCAGCGACTTGGCCGCGGCCCGCACGCGCTCCTCGATCTTTGCCTTCGACAGCCCGCGCATGCGCAGCCCGTACGCGAGGTTGTCGTAGGCGGACATGTGCGGGTAGAGGGCGTAGTTCTGGAACACCATGGCGATGTTGCGGTCCTTGGGCTCCACGTCGTTCACCACCTTGCCGTCGATCGCGATCTCGCCCGAGCCCACGGTCTCCAGGCCGGCGATCATGCGCAGGAGCGTCGACTTGCCGCAGCCCGAGGGGCCGACCATCACCACGAACTCGCCGTCGGCGATGTCCATCGTGATGCCGCGGATGACGTCCACCGCGCCGAAGGACTTCCGCACGTCGCGCAGGGAGACGTGCGCCATTACTTCTCCGTCTCCACGAGGCCCTTCACGAACCAGCGCTGCATGAGGAGGACCACCAGCGCCGGCGGCAGCATGGCGAGCATCGCCGTCGCCATCACGATGTTCCACTGCGTCGCCGCGTCGCCGCCGGCGATCATGCGCCGGATGCCGATCACCACCGGGTACATCGATTCCTCGGTGGTGACGAGGAGCGGCCAGAGGTACTGGTTCCAGCCGTAGATGAAGAGGATCACGAAGAGCGCCGCCATGTTGGTGCGCGAAAGCGGCACCAGCACGTCCCAGAAGAAGCGCATCGGCCCGGCGCCGTCCATCCGCGCGGCTTCGGCGAGCTCGTCCGGGATGGTCATGAAGACCTGCCGGAAGAGGAAGGTCGCGGTGGCCGAGGCCACGAGCGGCAGGATGAGGCCCGCATAGGTGTTGAGAAGGTGCAGGTTCGCCACCACCGCGTAGGTCGGCACGATGCGCACCTCCACCGGCAGCATGAGCGTCACGAAGATCATCCAGAAGAAGAGCATGCGGCCCGGGAAGCGGAAGTAGACGACCGCGAACGCCGAGAGGAGCGAGATGACGATCTTGCCCGCCGGCACGACGAGCGCGACGATGAAGCTCACGAGCATCATGTGGCCGACCGGCGTGTGCGCGGCCTGCTCCGTGCCCGCGGAAAGGGCGGTCAGATAGTTCGAGACCAGCTCCCGCCCGGGCAGCAGCGACATCGGCACGTGGACGATCTGCTCGAACGTCTGCGTGGAGGCGACGAAGGTCACGTACACCGGGAAGACGACCACCGCCACGCCGAGCGCAAGGACGGCGTAGGCGAGCGCGTCGAGCAGCGGGCGGCGCTCGACCATCAGTACTGGACCTTGCGCTCGAGGTAGCGGAACTGCACCACCGTGAGGGCGATGACGATCGCCATGAGCACCACCGACTGCGCCGCCGAGCTGCCGAGGTCGAGCCCCTTGAAGCCGTCCTGGAACACCTTGTAGACGAGGATCGTCGTCGATTGGCCCGGCCCGCCCTGCGTCGCCGCGTCGATGATGCCGAAGGTGTCGAAGAAGGCGAACACGACGTTCACCACGAGGAGGAAGAAGGTGGTCGGCGAGAGGAGCGGGAAGACGATGGTGCGGAAGCGGCGCATCGGCCCGGCGCCGTCGATCGCCGCCGCCTCGATGAGCGCCTTCGGGATCGACTGCAGGCCGGCGACGAAGAAGAGGAAGTTATAGCTCACCTGCTTCCAGACCGCGGCGATCACCACGAGCGCCACCGCCTGGCGCGAATCGAGCAGGTGGTTCCAGGTGTAGCCGAGCCGGCCCAGCCAGTAAGGCAGGATGCCGATCGACGGGCTGAACATGAAGATCCACAGGACCCCGGCGATGGCCGGCGCGACGGCGTAGGGCCAGATGAGCAGCGTGCGGAAGGCGAGCGCGCCGCGCACGATGCGGTCGGCCATCAGCGCGAGCACGAGCGACAGCGCGAGGCCGATGCCGGCGACGAGGAGCGAATAGAGCGCGGTGATGCCGAACGAGGCGCGATACCCGCGGTCGGCAAAGATCTCGCGGAAGTTGTCCAGGCCGGCGAACTGGACGTTGGTGCCGAATGGGTCCTGGAGGAGCAGCGACTGGTAGACCGTCTGCGCGGCCGGCCAGAAGAAGAAGGCGACCGTGATCGCGAGCTGCGGCGCGACCAGGACGTACGGCAGCCAGCGGGAGCGGAAGACGACGCGCTTGTCCACGATCGTCCCCCGCCCGCCTGGCGCCGCCCTAGCGGCCGCCGGTGATCTTCTGGAAGCGCACCAGCTGCTCGTTGCCCCGGGCGACGGCGTCGTCCAGGCCCTGCTTCGCGGACTTCTTGCCGCTCCAGACGTTCTCGAGCTCCTGCTCCATGATCTCGCGGATCTGCACCATGTTGCCCAGGCGCAGGCCGCGCGACTTGTCGGTGGTCTTGACGATCATCTGCTGCACGGCCACGTCAGTACCGGGGTTCTTCTCGTAGAAGCCCGACTTCTTCGTGAGCTCGTAGGCGCCGATGGTGATCGGCAGGTAGCCGGTGTCCTGGTGCCACTTGGCCTGCACCTCGGGCTTCGAGAGGTAGGCGAAGAACTTGCCGACGCAGGCGTAGTTCTCCTTGCGCTTGCCGGCCATCACCCACAGGCTCGCGCCGCCGATCACGGTGTTCTGCGGCGCTCCCTTGACGTCCGGGTAATACGGGAGCGTGGAGATGCCGAAGTCCGCCTTGAGCGTGCTCTTCACCAGGCCGTAGACCGCGGACGACGCCGTGGTCATCGCGCACTCGCCGCTCGAGAACTTGGCGTCCGGGGCGGCGCCGCGGCCGCCATAGACGAAGATGCCCTGCTTCAGCATGTTGAGGAGGTTCTCGACGTGGCGCACGTGCAGGGGACTATTGAACGCGAGGCGCGCGTCCAGGCCGCCGAAGCCGTTGTTCTTCGTCGCGAACTCGACGTTGTGCCAGGTACTGAAGCTCTCGAGCTGCGTCCAGGTCTGCCACGAGGTCGTGAAGGGGCACTTGTGGCCGGAGGCCTTGAGCTCAGCGCCCGCGGCGGCCACTTCCGCCCAGGTCTTCGGCGGCTTATTGGGGTCGAGGCCCGCGGCCTTGAACGCGTCCTTGTTCCAGAGGAAGACCGTGGTGGAGCTGTTGAACGGGAACGAGACGAGGTCGCCCTTCGGCGAGGCGTAGTAGCTCGCGACCGCGGGGATGTACGCCTTCGGGTCCCAGTCCGCGCCGCTCTCGCGCATCACTTCCGCGACGGGCTTCACCGCCTTGGAGTACATCATGGTCGCGGTACCGACCTCGTAGGCCTGCAGGATGTCGGGAGCCTGGCCGGCGCGGAACGCGGCGATCGCCGCGGTCATGGAATCGTCGTAGCTGCCCTTGAACACGGCGTCGACCTTGCACGCGTTCTGGCTGGCGCTGAAGTCCTTCGCCATGTCGGTGACGCGCTGGTTGTTCACGCCCGTCATGGAATGCCACCACTGGATTTCGGTCGCCGCCTGCGCTCCGGTCGCGAGCGCCGCGGTTGCAAACGTGATTCCGAGGAGCCTTCTGGGGAGCATGGCAACTTCCTCCTTTTTGGGGGTTGCCAGCGACTCTATTCGCCGCCTGCGGGCGAATATTGATGAAGATCAAATACCCGTGGCTTGCCGCATCAGCTCGCGCCACCGGCGATAGCGGGAGCGCAGGGCTTCGTCCGCCTCGGGCGCGAAGACGTCCTCCTCCCCGCCCGGGTCCCAGCCTGCGGGCTGCCCGGCGGCGAGGTACGCGATGCCGCGCGCAGTCGCTTCCGGGTCGTCGCGCCGGTGCACCGGCAGCCCGCTGACCGAGGCCATGCGGCGGCACAAGCCCTCGATTCGCGATAGCCCGCCGCTCATGCGAATGCGCTTGGGCGCAGGCACATGCGCAGCCATGTGGTCGATGTTGGCCTGCAGCAAAAAGGCGATGCTCTCTACGAGCGCGACCGCTTTCTCGCGCACCCCGCCCTCGCCCACGAAGCGGGAGTCGAACTCCGCCTTCCAGAACGGCCCGCCGAGGCCGGCGATGCCGTTCAGGAAAAGCGGAACGCTTCCATGGTTTTCGAGATATTCAGGCAGTTGCTCCTGAAAGCGAGGAAGAGAGAATTCGCGGGCAAACCACTCGAGTGCCGTGCCGGCGCCGTTGACGTTTCCCTCGACCATGTAGATCGTCCGCTCGCCGTCGTCGAGGATGATGCCGGTGAGCTGCCGCGGCACGACGCCGGGAAAGCGCTCGAGCGCGCGTTGCACGAAGGCGCTCGTCCCCACGTTCACGTATGCGGTATCGGCCTCGGGCCGGCCGAAGGCGAACACGGCGGCGGACTGGTCGCCGTTGACGGCCGCAAGCGGCACTTTGTCGCCGCCTGCGTCCAGCGCTCCCCAAGGGCCGCAAGTACGGAAGCTCCGCGGCAGGAAGCCGCCCGGCAAGCCGAAAAGCGCGAGGAGCCCGGGATCCCAGTCGCGCGTGCGCAGGTTCCAGAGCTGCGTGCGCGCGGCGCATTGCGGATCGGCGAGGAGCGGCCGCTCCTCGAGCAGGCGGAACGCGAGGAAGCTCGCCATCGGGCCCCACGCGAGCGTGCCCGCCTCCGCGGCCTGGCGCACTGCCGGCAGGTGATCGAGCGCCCAGCGCAGCTTGCTCGCGCCGTAGTGCGGCGAAAGGAAGAGCCCCGTCTTCGCGTGCACCGCTTCGCCGTGCGCCGGCTGCAGCTCGTCGATCCAGACATGCGCGCGCCGATCCTGCCAGCTGAAGATCGGCGAGAGCGCGCGGCCGTCGCGGCGGTCCCAGCAGACGGCGCTCGCGCGCTGGCTCGCGAGCCCCGCCGCGGCGACCCGGCCGCCCTTCAGGGAGCGCATTGCCTGCGCAATCGCATCCCGCACGGACTGCACGACTTCGTCCGGGTCCTGCTCGGCCCAATCCGGCTGCGGGCGCACGAGCCCGATTGCCTTTTCCCCGCTCGCCACGATGCCGCCGCGACCGTCCAGGACGATCGCCCGGCTTGCATGCGTTCCCTGGTCGATCGCAAGGTACAGCGGCGTTTCCATGGGGCTTTAGGCGACGCGCTCCTCTGCGGCGTTGGCAAGCCGTATCTTCTCCCAGGCGGTCTCGTGCGCGGCGAGCAAGTCGAGCGCCTTGCGGTCGCCCCGGTTCGCGGCAATGCGCAGCACCATCACGGGCGAGATGCGCTTCGTCAACGCGCCGACCGCAAGCAGGTTGCAGGCGACGAGGGCCGCGGGCACGAGCGCGTGGCGGAAGATGAGCCACGGCGCGAGCACGAGGGCGGTCAGGCCGAGCGCCGCCAGCACCGAGCCGGCGGCGCGGGCCTCCGCGGGAAACATGAAGTAGTAGCGATAGCGCGTGACGAGCTCCGCTTCCGGCTCCGCGAACCGGTACGGCGGCTCGCCCGCCTGCACCGCTGCCGACCCCGCCGAGCCGATGCGGCGCAGCAGCCAGAGCTCGAACACCATGAACGCGATGATGTAGAGCCACGACATCGCGGCGGGAAAGAGCGCGCCGAGGCCGGCGAGGAAGAGCATCGCCACGGCGCCGTAGTTCGAGAGCGTCCGTTCCATCAGAGGCGCTCGAGCTCGGCCTGCTTCTCGAGCCACTCGGTCTCGAGCTCGGCGAGCTCGCGCCCGACGTAGGCCTGGTCGGAGAGCAGGTCCTGCAGCGCCGGCGAGCCGGCCTGCGCATAGAGCCCGGGGTCGGCGAGCTTCGCCTCGATCTCGGCCTTGCGCGCGTTCAGCCGGCCGATCAGCTCCTCCAGCCGCTTGATGCGCGTCTCCAGGGGCTTGCGGTTCTGCGGTTTTGCCGGCTCGACCCTTTTTTTCTCTCGAACAACGGAGGGAGGTGGCTTTTTGAAAAGCAGATCCCTGTAATCGTCCAAGTCGCCGTCGAAGGGCTGCACGCGCCCGTCCGCCACGATCATGAACTGGTCCGTCGTGGCGCGAAGGAGGTGGCGGTCGTGGGATACGAGCACGAGGGTGCCCTCGAACTGGGCGAGCGCCACGGCGAGCGCCTCGCGCGTCTCGAGGTCCAGGTGGTTCGTCGGCTCGTCGAGCAGCAGGAGGTTCGGCCGCTGCCAGACGATGAGCGCGAGCGCCAGGCGCGCCTTCTCGCCGCC
>JBLNDP010000089.1:0-9162 GCA_050261755.1 Clostridia bacterium | reverse complement strand
GGCTCACGCGCTCCGTGCCGGAGCTCGGCGTGGATCTTCCGGGCACGGCCATCGGCAAGGATTTCCTGGGCGATCGCATCGTCGGCGCTCCGGCCAGCGGCCGCGGCGTGCAGCTGTCGCTTGCCGGCCTCCTGGGCGTGACGGCGAGCAGCGTCGAAGGCTTCGAGGTCAACGTCCTTGGCTTGTCCTTCGGGCTGGGGCCGTCGGGCCTCAAGCTGCCTTTGGTCGGCCGCATCGGGCCGGAGCTCAAGCCCGAATAGTCCAAGTCGGACTTGTCAAACTGGGTTTGACAGGCTATGCTTGCGGGGTGAATTGCGGCGAACGCCTCGTCGAGATTTTTGGCAGCCAGGCCGAGGTGGCGCGCGCGTTCCAGCTCGACCGGGCCGTGGTGCACCACTGGATCAAGACCGGCTACGTGCCGGCGCGGTGGGCCGGCGAGGTCGAGCGCATCACCGGCGGCCGCATCCGCGCCGAAGACGTCGTCCACGAAGCCAGCGCGAAGAACCCGGTGCGCGTGAAGTCGCGCCCCGAGGACGCCCCGTTCGGCATCCTTTCAGAGAGCGATCCCATGAGCCAGTTTGCCCCCGCGAAGCGCATCCAGTCCTTCCATCCGCCGCAGCGCACGTTGATGGGGCCCGGCCCGACGGAGATCCATCCGCGCGTGCTGACGACGATGAGCCAGCCCGCGATCGGCTACCTCGATCCCGTGTTCGTGGAGATGATGGAGGAGCTCAAGTCGCTCCTTCGCTACGTCTACCAGACGAAGAACCCGCTCACGTTCCCGCTCTCCGGCCCCGGCTCGGTCGGCATGGAGTACTGCTTCGTCAACATGGTGGCGCCCGGCGACAAGGTCGTCGTGTGCCAGAACGGCGTGTTCGGCGGGCGGATGCTCGAGAACGCGGTGCGCTGCGGCGGCACGCCGGTGCTGGTGGAAGACAAGTGGGGCGACCCGGTCGACCCGCAGAAGGTCGAGGACGCGCTGAAGAAGAACAAGGACGCCAGCGTGGTCGCCTTCATCCACGCCGAAACCTCCACCGGCGCGCAGTCCGACGCCAAGACGCTGACGCAGATCGCGCACAAGCACGGCGCGATGGTGATCGTCGACGCCGTCACCTCGCTCGGCGGCACGCCCGTCAAGGTCGACGAGTGGGACATCGACGCGATCTACTCGGCGAGCCAGAAGTGCCTGTCGTGCACGCCCGGGCTATCGCCCGTGTCGTTCAACGACCGCGTGGTCGAGCACGTGAAGAAGAGGAAGGACAAGATCCACAGCTGGTTCATGGACATGAACCTGCTGTTCAACTACTGGAACGCGGGCACGCGCACCTACCATCACACCGCGCCCACCAATTCGCTCTTCGGCCTCCACGAGGCGCTGCTGCTCATCCGCGAGGAAGGGCTGGAGAACGCCTGGGCGCGCGCGACGCGCCACCACCTGGCGCTCAAGGCAGGCCTCGAGGCGATGGGCCTCAAGATGCTGGTGAAAGAGCAGTACCAGCTGCCGCAGATGAACGCGGTGCTGTGCCCGGAAGGCGTGAACGAGGCCGAGGTGCGCAAGCGGCTGCTGAACGACTTCGGCATCGAGATCGGCGCCGGCCTCGGCCCCCTGGCCGGGAAGATCTGGCGCATCGGCCTGATGGGCTACTCGTGCCGCGCCGACAACGTCATGCTTTGCCTCTCGGCGCTCGGCTCGGTGCTCGCGGACATGGGCCTGCCGGTGCACGTCGGCGACGCGGAGTCCGCGGCGCACGGCGCGTACGCGGCGATGCACGTCAAGGACGCCCAGAGGAAGAAGCGCGCCGCCTAGTCAGGCGACGGCGCTGGCCGGCAGGAGCTCGTAGGCGACGCGGTCGTATTGCGCGCCGTCGTCGTCGATCCGCGTGAGCTGCACCTGCCGCAGCGATCCGCGGCTGCGCACGTCGAGGCGCTTGTTCTTGGCCGCGGCGCCGGCGGGAAGGAGCAGCTCGCCGCGCGTCCGCGCGAAACCCTCGGGATAGAGCAGGATGCCGTGCCGCGAGGTCTCGCTGGAACGGATCTCCTGCCGCGCCGCTTCTTCCCACACCGTATTCAGATCTCCGCCCTGGAAAGTGAAGCGCCGCGGATGCGCGGAGAGGATCTGCAGGCCGATGCGGCGTTCCTTCTCGGCCGGCGCGAAGATGCGGCGGACCGTCGCGATCATCCACTCGGGATTGCGCTCCACCCGCACGGCGACCAGCGTCCCGTGCTTCAGCCAGGCAGGCGAGCCTTGCACGGCCAGCCCGAGGCCGCCGCTGCTCGCGTCGATCACGCGTGCCGCGAACGCGGCGCTGGGGCGCGCCATCGCCTCGCGCTGCAGCTTGCCGGTCTGGTCGATGATCGACAGGCTGCCGGACGCGGCCGACGGCGCTTCCTGCTCCGCGGACGGTAGCGCGCGGGCGATGCTGTCGAAGGTATAGAGGATCTCCGCCGAGGCGGAGAGCGCGACGCGCTGCGCGCGCCGCCGCGGCGGCGCGGCGCCCCAGTGCTGCAGCAGGTGCCGGACCATGGCCACGCGCTCGCGCACCGTGAAGTCGTTGCCGTACAGCGGGTCGGCGCCTTTTGGATTTCCCTGCGCCTTCTCCTCGGCCTGCAGGCCCACGAGCGCATTCTGGGCATCCAGGTAAAGGCGCCCCGGCGCTCCGGCCGGTAGCGGATGCCGCCCGGGTCCCGGCTGGCGCTCGAGGCGAACCTTCGCCGCTACGCGGCCGGCCATGCGGTAGGCGAGCTCGACCTCGCGCGGGCTGAGCGACTGCGGCGCCGCCAGCTCGAGCAGCGCCGCACGGATGTACTCCTGGCGAGCGCAGCTTGGAAAACGCGCCGCTTCAAACACCGGCTGCGGCTGGCGCGCGGCGTTCAGCTGCTCGGCAAGGGCGTAGAGGCGATGCAGCGCGTCCCAGATCGCGGGGAGCCCCGGAAGGCGCAGCATGTGCGCCAGCACGAGCCGCCGGCCGAGCCAGCGCATCTTGCGCACGGCGAGGCCGCCGACATTGGCCTGCACCCATTTCGAGTGCGCCGCGTCGTCGATCGAGATGCCGAACCCGGTGACGAACTCGGAGGCGGAATCGAACAGCGCGCGCAGGACGTTGGGGTCGCCGTCGCGCCCTTCGTTCGGCTTGCCCCGGCTCGTGAGGTAGCGCGCGGCGAGCTCGCCCCAATAGAGCCGCGACGCCTCGTGCAGCCGCAGGAGGACGACCGCGCGGCGCCCGGGCGTGAACGAGTGCGTGTCGTTCATCGACTTCACGTAGTACGTGATCTGGGCGAGCGCGCTGTCGCCCGGCTCGCCCTCGAGCTGCTTCATGGCGGCCGCGGCCTCCTGCTGCGTGCGCAGCGGATGGTCCGGCAACCGGTCACCGCCGAAAGCGCGGCTGGCAAAGCCCGAAAGGTCGAACGCCACCATGCTGACATGCTGGCCCGGCTCGTGGGCCGCCTTTTGAGGTGGATCAACTAGACTGCCGGCCGGTGGATACCCTGACACATGCTCTCTCGGGCGCGCTGCTGGCCCGGGCCACGGCGCCGCGAGACGCGCCGCCGCGCTCGTTGCCGCGGCGCATTGCGGCGGGCTTCTTCGCTTGCGCGGCGCCGGACCTCGACTTCGTCTTCGCGTTCCTCGGGCCGGTCGAATACGTCGAGCTGCACCGGGGGCCGACGCATTCCCTCCTGCTCCTGCCGTTCTGGGCGCTCGTCTTCTCCTGGGTCCTGGCGAAGATGCTGCGGGAACCGCGCGGATGGAAGGCGCTCTACGTCGTCACGGCGCTCGGCCTCGGGCTGCATATCGCCGGCGACGTGATCACGAGCTACGGCACCATGATCTTCTGGCCGCTGTCGGACTGGCGCGCGGCGATCGGCACCACGTTCATCATCGATCTTTGGTTCACCGGCATCATCCTCGCCGGTTTGCTCTTAAGTATTTTTTTCAGAAATACCAAAAAACCCTCGGTCGCTGCGCTTGCCTTGTTGGCGGGTTACGTGGCGTTGCAGTATTGGCTCAAGCAGGAAGCGCTGGAATTCGGCGCGCAGTACGCCCGGCAGAAGGGAATCGTGGGCGCGGCGGTGGACGCGGAGGCGCGGCCGGTGTCGCCCTTCAACTGGACCGTGTTCGTGAGCGACGCCGAGCGGCATCGCTTCTCGCATGTCAACCTGGTGCGCAAGGAAGCGAAGCCCTACCGGCCCGGCGACGGCTTCATCGCCCGCATCGATTCGCCCTTCCTGCCGCTCGACGAGGCCGTGTGGGTAAGCCGCGCGCGCTACGGGGAGACGGACCAGGCGCTCATCCGCGACGCATGGGAATCGCCGCCGCTCGCCTTCTTCCGCTGGTTCGCCGCGCTGCCGGCGTTCGCCGGGATGAGCGCCGGCTCGCAGTGCGTATGGTTCGTCGACCTGCGCTTCCTTTCGCCGGGCCGCGACGACCTGCCGTTCGAGTTCGGCGCCTGCCGCGCCGGGCCCGGCACGCCGTGGCGCGCCTACGACCGCAATCGCCCGGCCGCGCCGGTGCGCTGAGCCCGCCTAGAGGCCGAGGCGGCGGCAGATCTCGACGCTGAGCGGTGCCTGGTTGAGCGTGTAGAAGTGCAGGCCGGGAGCGCCGGCGTCCAGCAGCCGCCGGCACAAGCCGCTCACCACGTCGAGACCGAAGGCGCGGATCGACGCGCTGTCGTCGTAGAAGCCTTCCAGCTTGAGGCGCATCCAGCGCGGAATCTCGGCGCCGCAGCCGTCGGAGAAGCGCGCGAGCTGCGCGAAGTTGCCGATCGGCATGACGCCGGGGACGATCGGCACGCGGATGCCCGCGGCGCGCGCCTCGTCGACGAAGCGGAAGTAGCTGTCGGCGTTATAGAAATACTGCGTGATGGCGGCGTCGGCGCCGGCGTCCACCTTGGCCTTGAACCACTTCAGCTCGTCGCGCGCGTAGCGCGTCTGCGGGTGGTACTCGGGATAGCAGGCGACCTCGATCTTGAACCAGTCGCCCGTGGTGCGGCGGATGAACTCGACCAGCTCGTTGGCATGGCGGAACTCGCCCGCCGAGGCGAGCCCCGAGGGCAAGTCGCCGCGCAGCGCGACGAGGTGGCGGATGCCGTTCTCGCGGTAGCGGCCGAGCTGCGCGGCGATCTCCTCGCGCGTGGACGCGATGCAGGAGATGTGCGGCGCGCCCTCGTGGCCGCCCTTGCGGATCTCGAGCACCGTGTCGAGCGTCCCTTCGCGCGTCGAGCCGCCGGCGCCGAAGGTCACCGAGAAGAAGGCAGGCTTGAGCGCGCCGAGCGCCTGCCAGGTCTCGCGAAGCTTCGCGCGGCCCTCCGGCGTCTTCGGCGGGAAGAACTCGAAGCTGACGAGCGGATCGGCCACTTATCTTCCGTTCACGTAGGGCTTGAGCGCCGCGTACACGGTCTCGTTCACCGGCGCGGCGAGGCCCATCTCGCGCGACATCCGCGCGACGGCGCCGCACAGCCACGGCGCCTCGAGCTTCCCGCCCGCCTCGAGATCGTGGGCAAGCGATGCCTTCATCTCGGCCGGAAGCGAATCCACCCACTGCATGCGCGCCTCGACGAAATCATCGGCAAGCTTGACGCCCTTGGCCCGCCCGAGCGCCCACGTCTCGCGCGTGGCCGCCTCGAGCAGGCGCCGCAGGTCCGCGTCGGCGCGCACCACGCCGATGGGCGCGCGCGCGATGGCCGTGGCGCTCGACAGGCCGACGAGCGAGACGAACTTTTCCCAGTTCGCCTTCACGATGTCGTCCGAAAGCTCGGCGTTGACCTTCGCATTCTTCAAGAGGGAGAAGAACTCTTCCGCGACCGGCCGCTGCGAAGGCAGGAGCGGGCCGAAGACGATGCGCGCCATCTGGCCGATGTGCTCGATGACGCCCGGCTCGGCGATGCGCGTCGCGATGTAGGCCGAGCCGCCCAAGACCTGCTCCTTGGGGAAGACCTTGCGCAGGGTGTCGATCGACTCGACGCCGTTCTGGAACGGAATGACCATGCCGCCCTTCGCGAGGAGCGGGCGGATGCTTTCCGCCGCGCCCTGCGTGTCCCAGAGCTTGACGGCGAACATCACCACGTCCACGGGGCCGATCTCGGCCGCTTTCTCGTAGACCTTGATCGGCAGCTTCGCGTCGCCGTGCGGGCTCTTCAGCGTGAGGCCGTTCTTCTGCAGCGCCGCGAGGTGCTTGCCGCGGGCGATGAAGGAAACGTCGTGGCCGGCCTGCGCGAGCCGCGCGCCGAAGTAGCCCCCGACCCCGCCGGCACCGATTGCCGCGATCTTCATCTCAGTACCGGTAATGGTCGGGTTTGTAGGGGCCTTGCTTCGGCAGGCCGACGTACTTTGCCTGCGCGTCGGTCAGCTCGGTCAGCTGCGCGTTCAGGTTCTTGAGCTGCAGGCGCGCGACCTTTTCGTCGAGGGCCTTCGGCAGGATGTAGACGCCGACCGGATATTTGGCGTGCTGGGTGAAGAGCTCGATCTGCGCGAGCACCTGGTTGGCGAACGAGGAGCTCATCACGTACGAAGGATGGCCCGTGCCGCAGCCCAGGTTCACGAGGCGCCCCTCGGCCAGCATGATGATGCGCTTGCCGTCGGGGAAGATGACGTGGTCCACCTGCGGCTTGATGTTCTCCCACTTGTACTGCTTGAGGGAGGCGATGTCGATCTCGTTGTCGAAGTGTCCGATGTTGCACACGATGGCGTTGTTCTTCATGCGCTTCATGTGCTCGTGCGTGATGACGTGGAAGTTCCCGGTGGCGGTGACGAAGATGTCCGCGTGCTCGGCCGCGTAGTCCATCGTCACCACGCGGTAGCCTTCCATGGCCGCCTGCAGGGCGCAGATCGGATCGATCTCCGTGACCCACACCTGCGCCTGCAGGCCGCGCAGCGCCTGCGCCGAGCCCTTGCCCACCTCGCCGTAGCCCGCCACCACCGCCACCTTGCCCGCCACCATGACGTCGGTGGCGCGCTTGATGCCGTCGACGAGCGATTCTCGGCAGCCGTAGATGTTGTCGAACTTGGACTTGGTCACCGAATCGTTGACGTTGATGGCGGGGAAGAGCAGCCGCTTTTCCTTGTGCATCTGGTACAGGCGATGCACGCCGGTGGTCGTCTCCTCGGTCACGCCCTTGATGTCCTTGCCCATCTTCGAATACCAGCCCGGGGAGGCCGCGAGGCGCTTCTTGATGCTGTTGAAAAGGCAAACTTCCTCTTCGCTGGACGGCTTGCCCAGGACCGAGGCGTCCTTCTCGGCGACCTGTCCCAGATGCACGAGCAGCGTCGCGTCGCCGCCGTCGTCCAGGATCATGTTCGGCCCCTGGCCGTCGAAGTCGAAGATGCGGTGGGTGTAATCCCAGTATTCGTCCAGGGACTCGCCCTTGTAGGCGAAGACCGGCGTGCCGCCGGCGGCGATCGCCGCCGCGGCATGGTCCTGGGTCGAGAAGATGTTGCAGGAGGCCCAGCGCACGTCCGCGCCGAGCGCCTTCAGCGTCTCGATGAGCACGGCGGTCTGGATGGTCATGTGCAGCGACCCGGCGATGCGCGCGCCCTTCAGCGGCTGCAGCTTCGCGAACTCCTGGCGGATCGCCATGAGGGCCGGCATCTCCGACTCGGCGATGGCGATCTCCTTGCGGCCCCAGTCCGCCAGCTTCAGGTCGGCTACCTTGTAATCCGTGAACTGCTTCGTCGGTGCATTCATTTCGGTCTCCAGAAAGCAAAAGCGCCCGCACCGTTTCCGATGCGAGCGCCGTTGAATTTAGCTGAGCCTGCCCGGTCCTTGCTACCGGATGCAGCGCCCCTCAGCAGGCCTGCATTATAGCAAAGCGGGCTGCCGGCGGCCCTACAGGCTTCCCCAGACCTCCCGGGCCGTGTCGATGCAGAGCTTGAGCTTCGCGACTTCCTGCGCCTCGGAGAGGTTGTTGCCGTGGTGCGTGCTCGAGAAGCCGCACTGCGGGCTCAGGCACAGGTGGTCGAGCGCGATGTACTTGGAAGCCTCCTCGATGCGACGCTTGAGCACGTCCCTCTTCTCGAGCTCGGGGACCTTGGAGCTGACGAGGCCGAGCACGACGCGCTTGTCCTTCGGCACGAAGCGCAGCGGCTCGAAGCCGCCGGCCCGCTCGGTGTCGTATTCGAGGAAGAAGCCGTCCACGTCGATGTGCGAGAAGGCGATGTCGGCGACGAAGTCGTAGCTGCCGCTCGCGAGCCAGGTGCTCTTGAAGTTGCCGCGGCAGGTGTGCACGCACACGGTCATGTCATCGGGCACGTCGCGGGTCGCCTCGTTGATCGCCTTGGCGTAGCGCTCGCTGTCCTTGCGCGGGTCGTCGCCGAGCTTCTTGAACTGCTCCTGCACCTTCGGGTCGCCCATCATGGCGATCGTCGTGTCGTCGATCTGCAGGTAGCGGCAGCCCGCCTTGTAGAGGTCGGCGATCTCCTCGCGGTAGCAGCGCGTCAGGTCCGCCCAGAACTCCTCGACGTCCGGATAGACCTTCTTCAGCGACGCGCGGTCGGCCCGCGCATGAAGCATCGCGGGCGAGGGCATGGTGAATTTCGGCACGCCCTTCGTCACGACCGATTTCAGGAACTTGAAATGGTCGAGCATGCTCGGCTTGGTGCGCCGCAGCTTGCCGGAGATCACCATGAAGGGCGGCTGCTCGTCGGTGTTCTTGAATTCCGCGCCCTTCAGGTACTGCGGCTGCGTCAGGTCGACGCCGTCGAAGCCGTGCAGGAAGTCGATGTGCCACCAGTCGCGGCGGAACTCGCCGTCGGTGATGGACTGCAGGCCCACGTCCTCCTGCAGCTTCACCACCTTGCGGATGTGCTCGTCTTCCGCCTTCGTGAGCTCCTGCTTCGAGATCTCGTTCTTCTTGTACCTCGCCCTTGCGTCATGCAGCGATTGCGGACGAAGCAGGCTGCCGACGTGGTCGGCGCGGAACGGGGGCTTCGCCGCCATCACGCCGCTTCTTTGAGGCGCAGCGCCTTGTCCGTCGCTTCCCACGTGAACTCCGGCTCGTCCCGGCCGAAGTGCCCGTAGGCGGCGGTCTTCTCGTAGATCGGCCGCAGCAGGTCGAGCATCTGGATGATGCCCTTCGGGCGCAGGTCGAAGTTCGCCTGCACGAGCTGCGCAAGCTTGTCGTCGGAAAGCTTGCCCGTGCCGTGCGTCGTGACCATCACGCTCGTGGGTTG
>JBLNDP010000088.1:0-3602 GCA_050261755.1 Clostridia bacterium | reverse complement strand
CCTTCTGCGCCTCGACGAAGGCATTGGCCTCGGTCAGCCGCCCGCGCCAGAGCAGGCGCTGCGTGCGGGTCGACTCCACGCCGGGAACGCCGGCCCGCCCAAGAAGATCGAGCGTCGCGCGCGGCCGGCCATGCACGAACTCGGCGCCGAGCTCCACCGGGACGGCGAGGCCGGGAAGGCGCCGCGTCCAGCAGCGCCCGCCGACCCTGCGGCGAGCCTCGAGGACGACGACCGAGCGGCCGGCTTCCCGCAAGGCCGCCGCGGCGGCGAGGCCGGCGGCGCCCGCGCCGATGACGACTACATCAGGCGTCGGCTTACTCCTGCTTCACGCCGGCGTCGGCGGCGACCTTGCCCCAGACCTTGATCTCCTTGGCGATCTGCGCGCCGAACTGCTCGGGCGTGCCGCCCGCCGGGGCGACGCCGTCGTTCTTCAGCGAGTCGGCGGTTTCCTTGAGCTTGAGCGACTTCGTCACGTCGCCATTGATGCGGTCCACCACCGCCTTCGGCAGCCCCTTCGGGCCGATGAGGCCGTGCCAGAGCACGACGTCATAGCCGGGCACGCCGGATTCGGCGACCGTCGGCACGTCGGGCAATGCGGGAATGCGCTTGGTGGTCGTCACCGCGATCGCCCGCAGCTTTCCGGACTGGATATGGGGCAGCGCCGTGGCGGTCGAGCTGAAGAAGACGTCCGTCTGGCCGGCGAGCGTGTCGGTGAGGGCCGGGCCCGTTCCCTTGTACGGGATATGGTTCATCTTGATGCCGGCCATGGTGTCGAAGAGCTCCGTGGCGAGGTGGATGACGCTGCCCTGCCCGGAGGAGGCGAAGTTGACCTGCCCGGGCTTCTGCTTCGCGAGGGCGATCAGATCCTTCACGTTCTTCACCGGCAGCTTGGGGTTCACCACCGCCACGAGCGGCCCGGCCGAGATCTGGATGATGGGCGTGATGTCGCCGACCGGGTCGAAGTTGAGCTTGTAGATGGACGGATTCACCGTGTAGCTCGAGGCGATCAGCACGAGCGTGTAGCCGTCGGCGGGCGACTTGATGCCCTGCTCGACGCCGAGGACGCCGCCCGCCCCGGGCTTGTTCTCGACGATCACCTGCTTGCCGAGCGAGTCGGTGAGCCGCTGCGCCATGAAGCGGCCGATGAAGTCGGAGCCGCCGCCGGGCGCGAACGGCACGATGATCTTGACTGGCTTGGCGGGATAGGCCTGTGCGTGCGCGGTGCCGGCCACAAGCGCCGCGGCCATCGACAGGAGCAGGGAACCAATCTTCAAACGCATGATCTGTGTCCTCCAGGGAAGGGCGCAATTCTAGACCGACGCGAGTTGCGCGATAATGCGCGCCCTCGCAATCGGCATTCCGATGATCAAGATCGAAAACCTGGTGAAGACCTTCGGCGCCAAGCGCGCGGTGGACGGCGTCAGCTTCTCCGTCGAGCGCGGCGAGGTGCTGGGCTTCCTCGGCCCCAACGGCGCCGGCAAGTCGACGACCATGCGCATGGTGACCGGCTTCATGCCGCCGACCTCGGGAAAAGTGCTGGTCGGCGGCCACGACGTTTCGCAGGAGCCCATCGCCGCGAAGCGCCTGATCGGCTACCTGCCCGAGAACGCCGCCGCGTACTCCGACATGACCGTGCTCGGATTCCTGCGCTTCGCCGCCGAGGTGCGCGGGCTGGCCGGCGAGGCGCGGAAAAAGGCGATCGATCGCGTCGTCGAGCGCTGCTTCCTGCAGGCCGTGCTGAACCAGTCGATCGACACGCTCTCCAAGGGCTACAGGCACCGCACCTGCCTTGCGCAGGCGCTGATCCACGACCCGGACGTCCTCGTCCTCGACGAGCCGACCGACGGCCTCGACCCGAACCAGAAGCACGAGGTGCGCAACTTGATCCGCGAGCTCGGGCGCACGAAAGCCATCGTCTTCTCGACCCACATCCTCGAGGAAGTGGACGCCGCCTGCACGCGCGCGATCATCATCGACCGCGGTCGCATCGTCGCCAACGGCACGCCGGAGGAGCTGCGCGGCATGTCGGAGCTCGCGGGCGCCGTGACGCTGCAGGCGCAGGGGGCGACGCGGGAGGACCTCGAGGCGCTCGGCCGGGTCGAGCAAGTCGGAAGCGCCTTCAGGATTTTCCCCAAGCGAGGCGAGAAGCAGGGCGAGCTTGCGCAGGCGGTGATCGACCTCGTCAGCCGGCGCAGCTGGAAAGTCGAGGGCATGTACAGCGAGCGCGGCGAGCTCGACGAAGTCTTCCGCCGCATCACCCTTCCCGACACCGCGGCGCACGCATGAGCCTCGTCCGCACCATCGTCAAGCGGGAGCTGGTCGCCTACTTCACCTCGCCGGTGGCGTACGTGTTCCTGGTGATCTTCCTTCTCCTCACCGGCTTCTTCACCTTCACCGCGGGCAACTTCTTCGAGCGCGGCGAGGCCAGCCTCGCCGCGTTCTTCGGCTGGCACCCGTGGATCTTCCTGGTCGTCGTGCCGGCGATCGGCATGCGCCTTTGGGCGGAGGAGCGGCGCTCCGGGACGCTCGAGCTGCTCTTCACGATGCCGATCGCGACCTGGCAGGCGATCGTCGGCAAGTTCCTCGCCTCCTGGCTCTTCATCGCCGTGGCGCTCGCCCTCACCTTCCCGGCCGTGATCACGGTGAACGTGCTCGGCGAGCCGGACAACGGCGCGATCTTCGCCGGCTACCTCGGCAGCTTCTTCATGGCCGGCGCCTACCTCGCCGTCACCTCGATGACCTCCGCCATGACGCGCAACCAGGTGGTCGCCTTCATCCTCTCGGTCGTCGCCTGCCTCTTCCTCGTGCTTGCCGGCTTCAACCCGGTGACCGACCTCATGGCGCGCTGGGCGAGCCCGGCGCTCGTCGATACCGTCGCGGCCTTCTCCATCGTCAGCCACTTCGATGGCTTCCAGCGCGGCGTGATCGATTCGCGCGATTTCCTCTACTTCGCCTCGGTGATCGGCTTCGCGCTCTTCGCGACCGGCGTCATCCTGCGCGCGCACCGGTCGAACTGAGCGCAGCCGATGAAGAAATACGAGCACATCGTCTATTCCGCGATCGGCCTGGTCGCCCTGTTCCTCATCCTGGTCGCGGCGAACTTCCTCCTCTCGAAGGCGCCGGCGCGCCTGGACCTGACCGAGGGCCACGTCTACACGCTCTCTCCGGGCACCAAGCGCATCCTCTCCGGCCTCGAGGCGCCCGTGCGCCTCAAGCTCTATGCCTCGCAGGGCGAAGCGGTGCCGGTGCCGCTGCGCGGCTTCGCGCAGCGCGTCTCCGACCTCGTGAACGAGATGAAGCGCGAGGCGGGAGACAAGCTCATCGTCGAGCGTCTCGACCCGAAGCCCGACTCGGAGATCGAGGACGCGGCGCAGTTGGACGGCATCGAGCCGCAGCAGCTCGCCACGGGCGAGACCTTCTACCTCGGCGCCTCGGTGAGCCAGCTCGACCGCAAGCAGACGCTCGGCGCGCTCTCGCCGCAGCGCGAGCGCCTGCTCGAATACGACTTCGTGCGCGCCATCGCCCGCGTCGGCCAGCCCGAACGGCCGAAGGTCGGCGTCATGGCCGGCTTGCCGGTGATGGGCGAGAAGTTCAACCCATTT
>JBLNDP010000087.1:0-20551 GCA_050261755.1 Clostridia bacterium | reverse complement strand
CAACAAGGGCGGCTACTTCACGATGGACGCGAAGATGTCCCGCGCCGTTACCGAGGTCTTCGTCAGGTGGCACGAAGAAGGCCTGATCTACCGCGGCAAGCGCCTCGTCAATTGGGATCCGAAACTCGGCACTGCGGTTTCAGATCTTGAAGTGGAATCCGAGGAGGAGAACGGCAAGATCTGGGAGATCAGATATCCCTTTGCGGACGGCAAGGAGTCGCTGGTTGTCGCCACCACTCGGCCGGAGACGATGCTCGGAGACGTCGCCGTCGCCGTACATCCCGAAGACGAACGGTACGCGAAGCTGATAGGGAAACGTTTAAAGCTACCGATCGTCAATCGAGAAATACCGCTGATTGCCGATGAGTACGTTGATCCTCAGTTCGGAACCGGATGCGTAAAGATAACTCCTGGCCACGACTTTAACGACTATCAAGTTTGGGAACGGCATCGGGACAAGAACCTCCCGCTTTTCTCCATCTTCGATCTATCAGCACGCGTCATTGATGACTCGATTCCTGCGGCCGGCCATGGATGGGCACAGTACGTTGCGGAAAGGCCATCAGGGGGAAAGATTGGCCCTGTCGGATCACAACCTCTCGCAAGCGATCTAGGCATTCCTAAGCGATACCAAGGTTTGGATCGCTTCAAGGCTCGGAAACAGATTCTCGAGGACCTAAAAAACGCGGGGCTTCTGGTTTCCGAGAAGCCCTACAAGCTTCGAGTGCCAAGGTCCGGGCGCACACAAGAAATCGTCGAGCCGATGCTCACGGACCAGTGGTTCCTGAAGATGGACGGGCTCGCGCGCGACGGCCTCGAGGTCGTGAAGCGCGGCGAGGTGAAGTTCTTCCCGGAGCACTGGACGGCGACCTACAACCACTGGCTCGAGAACATCCAGGACTGGTGCATCTCGCGGCAGCTCTGGTGGGGCCACCAGATTCCAGCTTGGTACGACGACGAAGGCAACGTCTACGTCGCCCGCACGGAAGAGGAGGCGGCGAAGAAGGCGAACGGGAAGAAGCTGAAGAGAGATCCCGACGTCCTCGATACCTGGTTCTCCTCGCAGCTCGTGCCGTTCACGTCGCTCGGCTGGCCGGAGAAGACGAAGGACCTGGACGTCTTCCTGCCCTCCGACGTCCTCGTGACGGGCAACGACATCATCTTCTTCTGGGTGGCGCGCATGATCATGGCGACGCGCCACTTCACCGGCCGGGTGCCGTTCAGGCACGTCTACATCAACGCCATCGTGCGCGACGCCGAGGGCGAGAAGATGTCGAAGTCCAAGGGCAACACCCTCGACCCGCTCGATCTCATCGACGGCGTCTCGTACGAGGAGCTGCTCAAGAAGTCGACGGCCGGCTTGCTGAAGCCCGAGCACAGGCAGCGGGTGGAGAAGTACGTGAAGGGGCACTTCCCGCAGGGGATCCCCGCCTTCGGCGCCGACGCGGTGCGCTTCACCTTCGCCTCGCTCGCGACCTTCTCCATCACGCTCAACTTCGACCTGAGCCGCTGCGAGGGGTACCGCAACTTCTGCAACAAGCTCTGGAACGCGACGCGCTTCGTCCTCATGAATACCGAGGGCAAGGACTGCGGCGTCGATGAAGCGGCGCCGGCGGAGCTTTCCGTCTGGGACCGCTGGATCGTCAGCGTCCTGCAGCGGACGGAGAAGGAAGTGCAGCAGGCATTCGACGAATACCGCTTCGACAACGCGGCCGGGGCCATCTACCGCTTCGTCTGGGACGAATACTGCGACTGGTACCTGGAAGTGGCGAAGGCCCAGCTAGCCGGCTCGGAGGCCGCGCAACGCGGCACGCGGCGCACGCTCGTGCGCGTGCTGGAGGCCACCCTCCGGCTCGCGCATCCGCTCATCCCGTTCATCACCGAGGAGCTGTGGCAGGCCGTGGCGCCGCTCGCCGGGAAGACCGGCGCCACCATCATGCTGGCGCCTTATCCGAAGAGCCAGCCGGAGAAGATCGATCCGAAGGCGGAGGAGGAAGTGGCGCTCGCCAAGGAGGTGGTGAACGCGGCGCGCAACCTCCGTTCGGAGATGAAAGTCCCGCCCAAGCAGCGCACGCCGCTCTACGTCACAGGCCGGCCCTCGGCCGCGACGGCAAGCGCCCTCGCCGCCCTCGTGCGGCCCGATCCGCTGCACGTGGTGGCGGAGCTCCCGGCCTCCGGCTCGCCGGTCGCCCTGGCGGGCCCGCACCGCGTGATGGTGCACGTCGAGGTGGATGCCGCCGCGGAAAGCCAGCGGCTCGCGAAGGACATCGCCGCCACCGAGGCCGATATCGGCCGCGCCCGGGCGAAGCTCGCCAACGCATCGTTCGTCGACCGGGCGCCCGCGGCGGTCGTCGAGCAGGAGCGCGCCCGGCTGTCCGCCGCGGACGAGAAGCTGCGCAAACTGAGGGAACAGCTGCAGAAGCTCTCGGCGCCCAAGTGAGCCTCCCTGCCGGCCTGCGCGCCCTCCGCCACCGCAACTTCCGGCTGTTCTACGCCGGCCAGGGCACCTCGCAGATCGGCTTCTGGCTGCAGCAGATCGCCACCGGCTGGCTGATCTACAAGCTCTCCGGCTCGGCCTTCCTCCTCGGCCTTGCCGCTTTCGCGCAGCAGATCTCGTTCCTCGTCCTCACGCCGATCGCCGGCGTCTACATCGACCGGCTGCAGCGGCGCCACGTCCTCCTGGCGACGAACTCGGTCGCCTTCTTCCAGGCGAGCGCCATGTTCGCGGTCGTCGCGACCGGCACCGTGCAGCCGTGGCACCTGATCGCGGGCAACCTGGTGCTCGGCATCGTCTCGGCCTGCGACGCGCCGGCCCGGCAATCGATCCTGGTGGAGCTGGTCGGCGGCAAGGCCGACCTGCCCAATGCCATCGCCTTGAACTCCACCATGATGAACGGCGCCCGCTTCATCGGCCCGCTGCTGGGCGGCGCGCTGATCGCGCTCCTCGGCGAGCGCTGGAGCTACGGCATCAATGCGCTCACGTATCTCTGGATGCTGGGGATGCTTTCCCAGGTGCGCATGCCGCCCCGCTCCTCAGCCCCGCAGGAAGAAGGCCTGCTCCGGCAGCTGGCCGCCGGCGCTCGCTACACGTACGGCTTCCTGCCGACGCGCTGCGCGCTGCTCCTCCTCATGGCGACGAGCCTGACGGTGCAGTCGTATGCGGCGCAGATGCCGTGGTTTGCCCGCGAAGCCTTCCACGGCGATTCTCGAACGCTCGGGCTCCTCGTCGGCGCCGGCGGGCTCGGCGCGGTCTCCGGCATGCTCTATCTCGCCAGCCGCCCGGACATTCGCGGCCTGCTGCGCCTGGCGGGAATCATGTCCGCGACGGCGGGTTGCGCGCTGGCGCTCTTTTCCTTCATGACGCGCCTGCCCCTCGCGCTGCCGGTCCTCTATTTCGTCGGCATGGGGACCATGCTCACCGCCGCCTCGATCAACACCGTCATCCAGAGCATCGTGCCCGACGAGCTGCGCGGCCGCGTCGCTTCCTTCTATGTCATGTCCTTCCTGGGCGTCGCGCCCATCGGCGCGCTGCTCTCCGGCCTGGTGGCCGAGCGCATCGGGCCGCCCCACACGCTCGCCGCCTGCGGGGTGCTCGCCGTCTGCGCGGCGAGCGGCTACGCAGCGGTCTTCCCCAAGATCCGCCGCGACATCCGCCCCGCCTACCAGAGCCTCGGCATCCTGCCGAGATGAAGTTCCGCGGCGACATCGAGGGCCTGCGCGCCGTGGCGGTCGTGCTCGTCGTCGCCGCGCATGCGAAGGCCGCGGGCCTGGCCGGCGGCTTCGTCGGCGTGGACGTCTTCTTCGTTCTCTCCGGCTACCTCATCACGGGCCTGCTGAAGAAGGAGATCGACTCCAGCGGAAACATCGACTTCCCGGCTTTCTATGCGAGGCGCTTCCGCAGGCTCTTTCCCAGCCTGCTCGTCGTGCTGGTCGCATCCTGCGTACTCGGGTGGCAGCTCCTGCCCGCCGGCGCGCAGGCGGCCCAGGCAGCGGCCGCCGCGAGCGCCGTGGTGTGGCTGAGCAATTTCCATTTCGCGCTCTCGTCGATGGACTACTTCGCCGCCGGATCCGAGAGCAACCTGTTCCTGCACACCTGGTCCCTGGGGGTCGAGGAGCAGTTCTATCTCGTCTGGCCGGCGCTTCTCCTCGTCCTTGGCCCCGCTCGCCGCATGCGGATCGCCATGGCCGCGATTGCCCTGGCCGGATTCCTTGCCTGCGTCGCCTGGACGGCGAAGGCCCCGCTGCCGGCCTTCTACATGATGCCGGCGCGCGCATGGCAGTTCGCCCTCGGCGCGACGGCATACCTTGCCTTCGATCGCGACGCTTCCCTGTCGAATGCCCGTTGGCTCGGCGCAGCGGGCTGGCTCGGCCTCCTGGCGATCCTCGGCGCCGCCCTGGTCATCGATGGCAAGGCGCCCTACCCGGGTGCGTGGGCGGCGCTCCCGTCGCTGGGCGCGGCGGCGGTGCTGGCGAGCGGAGCGCGGGCATCGCAGGGCGGCGTGGCGAGGTGGCTTTCGCTGGCTCCCCTGCAGGCGATCGGCCGCGTGTCCTATGTCTGGTACTTGTGGCATTGGCCCATCCTGCTGCTCGGCGCGGAAGTGCTGGACTTTCGCCGGCCGGAAGTGCGCGCCCTGCTCGTCCTGCTCTCCCTTCTCCTTGCCGCCGCCACGCACGTGCTCGTCGAGGCGCCGCTGCGCGACCGCCTGCGCTTTCCGGCGCGTTCCTCGCGCGTCGTGATGGCGACGCTCGCCATGATGGTTGCCGGCGCAGCCCTCGCCCTGCAATGGCAGCAGCAAGCGCTCCGCGAGGCCGAGGACGCGACTCGCCAGCCCTACGAGCAGGCGCGCTTCGATGCGCCGGCGATCTATGCCATGGGATGCGACGAGTGGTATCACAGCGATGCCGTGCGCGTCTGCGAGTTC
This sequence comes from Clostridia bacterium, assembly GCA_050261755.1. Classification (GTDB taxonomy): domain Bacteria; phylum Pseudomonadota; class Gammaproteobacteria; order Burkholderiales; family SG8-39; genus SCGC-AG-212-J23. The sequence continues at coordinate 15,629 of JBLNDP010000087.1, read as the reverse complement.
GGCTCCGGCAGCCGGACCGCGGTGGCCATCGGCGATAGCGTCGGCCTGCAATGGTTTCCCGCGCTCGAGGCGGCGTTCGTGCCGCGCGGCTGGCGGCTGCTCGTCGTCACCAAGTCATCGTGCCCGATGGTCGACGAGCCGATCTTCTACGCGCGCATCGGCCGGCGCTATACCGAGTGCGAGCGCTGGCGCGCCGGCGCCCTGGCGCTGATCGCGCAGCTGCGTCCGGAGGTCGTCGTCATGGGCTCGAGCTACACCTACGACTTCACCGAGGCCCAATGGCGTTCAGGAAGCGAGCGGCTCATGAAGGCGATGGCCGCGCAGGCGGGCCGCCTTTACGTCATCGGCTCGTCGCCGTCGCTGCCCTTCGACGGCCCCTCCTGCCTCGCGCCTCGGGGGTGGCTCTTCCGCCAGCTCGCCGCCAGCGACCGCTGCGCCGTGCCGCTCGTGGCCGGCCGGCGCGATGACGTGCAGCGCTGGCTGCGATCCGCGGCCGCGGACGTGCCGAATGCCAAGGTGGTGGACACCTCGGACCTCGTGTGTCCCGACGGAGTCTGCGCAGCCGAACGGCGCGGCGTCGTCGTGTTCCGCGACAGCCAGCACGTCGCGGCGAGCTTCGCGCGGTCCAAGGCCGCCGATCTCGCGCGACGGCTCGAGCTCGACAGCCCGGCCCGCTAGGAGGAGCGCCTGCTAGGCGAGCGCGTAGTGGAGAAGCTCGCGCTCGCTCGGCCACGAATGGTCGAACGTCCAGCCGTGCTGCGCCTCGAGGCGCAGGCGCAGCGCCTCCTCGAACGCGCGCGAGGGCGTCTCGGCGCAGGCTTCGGGAAAGCGCATGAGGAGCGCGGAGGCGACGAGCGCGCATTCGCCGACCGCTTCGACGACGCACTGCGCGACGCATGCGCCGCGCAGGTGGATGCCGTCGGCCTCGAGATAGGCGGCCAGGCCGAACTGGCGGTACGCGGCCACCGCGGGCGCGAGGCCCCACGCGGCCCACCGGTCGCGCCGGCCGGGCGCCAGCCGCAGCGGCGCGAGCAGCGCGAAGCGGTACGCGTCGCTTCCCTCGCCCCATAGGACGATGGGCGACGCGTGTGGCGATTGCGCGACGGCGAGCCGCACCGCCGACTCGTCGAAGTCGAGCGGGTCCGAATAACGCTGGCGAATCCAGCGAGCGTGCATGCGAACGATTAAACCATAATCGCCCTCTGCGAGGCGATCGAACGGACGATCGAGCGCATCCGCCTAAAGTATCATTCGCGCCATGGACAACGCGCCCGAAGCCGCCTCCAAGTGGCTGCTCCTGGTCGCGCAGCTGCCGACGGAGGATCCGGCCGGCCGCATGCGCGTGCTGCGCACGCTGGAGGCGTTGGGAGCCGGCGTGCTGCGCGAAGGCGCCTACCTCCTGCCGGACTCGCCGCCGAACCGGCAGGCGCTGGAATCGCTCGCGGACTACGTCGCCAAGGGCCCCGGCGGCGGCGCGCACGTCCTCACCGTCGTGGCCGCGTCGGCGCAGCAGCAGAAGTTCTTCACGTGGCTGTTCGACCGCTCGGAGCGGTACAAGGATCTCGTCAAGACGGTCGAGGGCCTTCGCCTGGGCTTCGGCCAGGCCGATCCGAGCGCCATCTCGCGCGTGCTGCACAAGCAGCGGCGCGACTTCGAGGCCATCGCGGCGCTCGACTTCTTTCCGAGCACGGCGCGCGAGCGCGCGAGCCAGGCGCTCGAGCAGGCGGAAGCCGAAGTCCGCAAGCTGCTTTTCCCGGCGCAGCAGCAGGCGCCGCTCGGCGCCGGCGAGACGCTGCAGCGCCGGACCTGGGCGACGCGCAAGCCGCTCTGGGCGGACCGGCTGGCGTGCGCATGGCTCATTCGCCGCTTCGTCGACCCGGAGGCGAAGGTCGTGTGGCTCGACAAGGCGGAGGCCTTGCCGGAGCGCGCGCTCGGCTTCGGCTTCGACGGCGCCCACTTCGCGAACAGCGGCGAGCGGGTCACCTACGAGGACATGCTGGCGCGCCTGGACCTCGCGAAGAACGCCGCGCTGGGGCGCATCGCCGGCATCGTCCACTACCTCGAGGTGCAAGGCACGCCAGTGCCCGAGGCGCTTGGCGTGCAGACGCTTCTCCAGGGAGCGGTGAGGCGGGCGCCCAGCGAAGATCACCTCCTCGCCGAGGCCGAGAAGACCTTCGACCTCCTCTACGAGGCGTACTACGAGCCGCCGAAGCGCTAGCTAGCGGATGCGCTCTTCCGCGGCATCGCGGGCGCGCAGCTCCTTGAGGCGGGCGTCCACCACCGAGAGCTGGTAGAAGTCGCCGTCGCCCGCCGCGCGGGCCAGCTGCAGCTGCTCGATCGCCGCCGGCAGGCTGCCCTGCAGGGCGTAGTACTCAGCCTGCGACTGGTGCTGCAGCAGGCGCTTGCCCAGCGCGGCATAGGTCTGCGCCTGCATGCGATGAAGCGTCGCATCGCGGGGATAGAGCCGCAGCGCGTCGTTCAGGAAGCCGAGCGCATCCTGGTTGCGGCCGACGAGCATGAGCTCGTTCACGTACGCGTACAGCAGCGCGCGCGACTGCGGGTATCGGGCCCGGGCCGCGGCGAGCAGCGACGTGGCGCCAGCCCGGTCGCCTTCGGCGTTCTTGATGCGCGCCGCCAGCCCCTCGATCATGGGCCCGGAGGCCCCGGTCGAGCGGGCACGCGCGAGCTCCGCTTCCGCGTCGCGCGCCCGGTTCGCGCGCAGCAGCGCCGAGGCGAGCCCGTAGCGCGCGGCGGACTCGCTGGCGTAGCGCTGGTCGCGCACGGCGGCCTGGAAATGCGCCGCCGCCTCGCCCGGATCCCCGGTCTCCGCGCGGATCTTCGCGCGCACGAGCTGGAAGGCCGGGTCGTCGCGGTGCTGCCGGTAAGGCAGCGCGGCGGCCTTGTTTTGCGTGTCGGCGATGCGCTCCACGGTCACCGGGTGCGTGCGCAGGTAACCCGGCACGGTGCCATCGTCCGAAATCCGCATGGCCTTCTGCATCTTCTCGAAGAACACCGGCATGGCGCGCACGTCGAACCCGGCGGCTTCCAGCGTCTGCAGGCCCACCCGGTCGGCCTCGCGCTCGAAGTCCCGGGAGTAAGCGAGCTGCGCTTGCACCGCTCCCGCCTGGCTCGCGGCCATGGCGCCGGTCGCGAGGTCTGGCCGGCTGCGGCCGAGCAGGATGGCGGCGGCGAGCGCGGCCATCGTGGGCAGCTGCATGCGCTGCTGCTGGCCGAACATGCGCGAGATGTGCCGCTGCGTCACGTGCGCGATCTCGTGGGCGAGCACGGAGGCGAGCTCCGACTCCGTGTCGGTCGCGGCGAGGAGTCCCGTATGGACGCCGACGAACCCCCCGGGCAAGGCGAAGGCATTGATCGTCGGGTCGCGCAGGACGAAGAACTCGAAATCGTAGCGCGCGCCCTGCGTCGCGCCGCTCAGCTGGGCCCCCAGCCCGTCGAGGTACTCGACGATCTCCGGATCGTCGATGTAGCTCGGCTCCCGGAACTTGATGTCCCGCACCACGCTCTCGCCCAGGCGGCGCTCGGTCTGCGGCGAAAGGATGGCCTCGCCCGAGCCGCCCAGGTCGGGCAGCGGCTGGGCCTGCGCAAAGGCTCGCGGCGCCAGGAGCGCGGCGGCAAGCACGAGCCAGCAGAGATTTCGCATGTGTTTATGATAGCGCCCGCTATGCGCAAGAACGCCCGCGGGAAGCCGCCCAAAAGTCCCCTTCCTCTGACCCACTTCGATGCGCGTGGTTCCGCGCGGATGGTGGACGTCGGCGCGAAGGAGATTACCCACCGCGTGGCTGTGGCCTCCGGCCGCATCTCCATGCGCCCCGCCACTTTCCGGCTAGTGACGGCCGGCCGCGCGAAGAAGGGCGACGTGCTCGGCGTCGCCCGCATCGCCGCCATCCAGGCGGCCAAGCGCACGGCCGAGCTCATTCCGCTCGCCCACCCCATCGCCCTGACCAAAGTGGGAGTGGAGTTCGCGCCGCGGCGCAAGGATTCCACCGTCGGCGTGATCGCCACGGTGGAATGCCGCGGCAAGACCGGCGTGGAGATGGAAGCGCTCACCGCCGCCGCGGTGGGCCTGCTGACGATCTACGACATGGTCAAGGCGGTCGACCGCGGCATGACGCTCACGGATATCCGCCTCGAGGAAAAGCGCGGCGGCAAGTCCGGCGTCTACCGGCGCTAGCGAAGCGGCGCTATTTTTTCGCGGCGATGTGCATCGCCAGGCGCTGGGCGACTTCCTCCGCGAACGGCCCGGCGTAGCCCATGGCCTCGAGCTCGTAGCGGAAGGTGTTGGCGAGCCGCGCCTTCTTGTAGATGCCGAGCTTGTGCTGGCGCCGGAACTCGAGCGCCTTGCCGAAGGCCGTCTCGCAGGCGATGTAGATTTTCTTCGGCGTGGGCCCCTTGGGGCCCGGCGCGGCCGGCAGGAAAGCGGTCATCTCGCGCGCGAGATCGCGGGCAAACGCGTCGACTTGCTCGCCGGAGACGGAGCCGAAAAGACCCATGCGGCGATTCTACAGTCGCCAGCAGCCGAACCCGGCCGCCTCGATGCGCCCGCGGTCGAAGCGCGACTTCACGTCGACGAAGCAGCCGCCGGGCGCGAGCTTCTCGCTGAGCCGCTCGAAGCCGAGCTGGATGAACTTGCGATGCGCGACCGCGAGGATGAGCGCCTCGGCCCGCGGCAGCTCCTCCCACGAGGCGAGCCGGATGCCGTATTCGCGCTCCGCCTCGCGCGGATGCGCCATCGGGTCGTGCACCGCCACTTCGATGCCGTAGGAGCGAAGCTCCTCGACCATGTCCACCACCTTGGAGTTGCGCAGGTCCGGCACGTCCTCCTTGAACGTCATGCCGAGGATGTTCACGCGCGCCCCCTTCACAGCGCTGCCGGCCGCGATCATGCGCTTCACCGTCTGCTCGGCGACGAACTTGCCCATGCCGTCGTTGATGCGCCGGCCGGCGAGGATGACCTGGGGGTGATAGCCGGCCATCTCCGCCTTGTAGGTGAGGTAGTACGGGTCGACGCCGATGCAGTGGCCGCCGACGAGCCCCGGGCGGAAAGCGAGGAAGTTCCACTTCGTGCCGGCCGCCTCGAGCACCTCGGTGGTGTCGAGCCCCAGGCGATGGAAGATGACCGCGAGCTCGTTCATGAGGGCGATGTTCAGGTCGCGCTGCGTGTTCTCGATCACCTTCGCCGCCTCGGCCACCGCGATGCTCGAGACCTTGTGGATGCGCGCCTTCACGACCTTCGCGTAGAGCGCGGCGACCGCCTCCAGGGTCGGGCCGTCGTCGGCGGCGACGACCTTCACGGTGTTCGTCAACGTGTGCTCGCGGTCGCCCGGATTGATGCGCTCGGGCGAGTAGCCGACGTGGAAATCGCGCTTCCAGCTCAAGCCGGAGCTTTTCTCGAGGACCGGGATGCAGACCTCCTCGGTCGCTCCGGGGTAGACGGTGGACTCGTACACCACCACCGCGCCGCGCTTCATGTTCTCGCCGATGGCGCGGCTCGCCTGGCGAAGCGGCCCCAGGTCCGGGCTGCGCGCGGCGTTCACCGGCGTCGGCACGGCGACGAGGATGACGTCGGCCTCGGCGAGGGCGCGCGGGTCTTCGGTGAGGCGCAGGTGGCGCGCCGCCGCCAGGTCCTCGCGCGTGAGGTCCCCGGCGGGGTCCCGGCCCTCGCGCAGCGCCGCGAGCTTTTCCCCGTCGACCTCGAGGCCGATGGTCGGCTGCAGCCGGCCGAAGTGCACGGCGAGCGGCAGCCCGACGTAGCCGAGGCCGACGACCGCCACCCTCTCGAATGCGCGGCTCATTTGCGGGCGACGAAGACCATTTGATGGCAATGATACGGGTCGAGCCGCTCGAGCAGCGGCTGCATGAAATTGGGGAAGGGATAGAGCCCGAACCCCCGCCCGCGCACCTCCCGGAAGCCCAGCATGCCGAGGTAGTCCCGCAGGACGCGGAAACTGAATACCACCAGATGGCGGTGCACGGGCGTATCGCGCTCCGTGTCGGGCTGCAGCGCCTCGCTGCTCACCTTGAACGGCTCTTCGCGCTTGACCAGGGCGTCCGAATCGGGATGCGGGCCGCTCGACGGCATCTTGCCGAGCAGGATGAGCGCGGCGGTGAAATAGGTGCTGATGTTCGGCGTGAGCAGGACCAGCCGGCCGCCGGGGCGCAGGACCCGGTGGCATTCACCCAAAAACCTGCAGCCGTTCAGGAGATGCTCGAGCACGGAAAGCGCGAACACGCAGTCGAAGGTACCCGCCTCGTGCGGGATCCCGCGATTGAGGTCCGCGCACTCGATCTGCAGCCCGCGGCCGCGGCCGCGCGCCGCCGTTTCGGCGTCCCACTCGACGCCGAAGTAGCGGTCACGGGTTAGTCCCGCGGCCGCCGCGAACCTCTCGAACATGCCGCCGGCATTCGCGCCGCAGTCCAGCACCTTGCCGCCGTCCCGCAGCGCGGACGCGATCTGTCGCTCCGCCTCGGCATAGGCCTCGCGCATCGTCCTCTGGTAGGCGCTCCTGAAATATCCTGCGATCACGGGGCTTGGCGGTCGGGAAGAGTGGCGAGAATACTAGAATCGCCGGCATGCGAGGCGACCGTACAGTGCTCGTCACGGGCGGGCTCGGCTATATCGGCTCGCACACCTGCATCCTGCTCGCGGCGGCCGGCTGGCGGCCCATCGTCCTCGACAACCTCTCGAACGCGAAGCCCGCGGTCCTCGATCGCCTGCGGGAGCTGGCCGGGATGGCGATCGAGTTTCATCGCGCCGATATTCGCGACCGCGCGGCGCTCGACGCGGTATTCGCCTCGGCGCGCTTCTCCGCGGTCGTTCACTTCGCCGGCCTCAAGGCCGTCGCCGAGTCGGTCGAGAAGCCCCTGCTCTACCGCGAGAACAACGTCTCCGGCACGGCACGGCTGCTCGAGGCCATGGCGGCGCACGGCGTCAAGCGCATGGTCTTCAGCTCCTCGGCGACGGTCTATGGCGACCCTGAGCGCCTGCCGATCGACGAGCGCCATCCACTTCGCCCGCAGAGCCCCTACGGCGAAAACAAGGCGGAGATCGAGGCGCTGCTTTCCAGCCATGAGCGGGCGGGCGGCGGCTTCCGCTACGCCGCGCTGCGTTACTTCAACCCGGTCGGCGCGCATCCGTCAGGCCGCATCGGCGAAGACCCCCGCGGCACGCCCAACAACCTCATGCCCTACGTGGCGCAGGTCGCCGTGGGCCGCCTGCCGCGGCTGCAGGTCTTCGGGCGCGACTATCCGACGCCCGACGGCACGGGCGTGCGCGACTATATCCACGTCATGGATCTCGCACAGGGCCATCTCGCCGCCCTGGACTACCTCGCGCGCACCGGTCGGTCGATCACGGTGAACCTCGGCACCGGCCGCGGCTATTCCGTTCTTGAAATGGTGCAGGCCTTCGAGCGGGCGAGCGGTCGCAGCATCCCGCTCGAATACATGCCGCGCCGCGCCGGGGATATCGCCGCCTGCTATGCCGACGCATCGCTCGCCGCGCGCGAGCTCGGCTGGACGGCGACGCTCGGCGTGGACGACATGTGCCGCGATGCCTGGCATTGGCAATCGCGCAACCCCGAAGGCTATCCGGATGCGCCCGCGCCCTAGGCGCGAGCGAGCGACCTGAACAGCTCCACATTCCGCGCCGCGACCCGCCGGATGTCGAAGCTCGCCTCCACCTCGGCACGGCAGCGGGCCCCCATATCGGCCAGCGCTTCGGCCGGAGCAGCGAGGGCGGCGCGCAACGCTTCGGCGAGCGAGGCGACATCCCCGGGCTCGACGACCCAGCCCATGTCCGGCCGAAGATAAGTGTCGATGCCGCCGCAGCGGCTCACGATCACCGGCAGCCCGGATTCCATGGCTTCGAGCGCCGCATTCGAGAATCCCTCGTAGCGAGACGGGAGCAGGAACACGTGCGCCTCGGCGAGATGCCGGCGAACTTCGGCCTCGGAGGCTTCCCCCATGAACTCCACGCAGCTGGACAGGCCCAGCACCCTCGCCTGCTCGGCAAGCTGCGCGCGCAGCGGGCCCTCGCCCACTATACGGATGCGCGCGGCGGACGTCTGCGGCTGCAAGGTGGCGAGCGCCTTCAGGAGGACATCGAGGCCCTTCTGCTCCGCGAGGCGTCCGACCGCGACGAACCGCCGCTCGCCGTGCCATTGCCGAGCGGGCACCGGGGCGAGCGAAATGCCGTTCGGAATGGTGTGGAACTGCCGGGCGCTCAGCCCGTAGTCCCGGAGGTCCGATTCCATGCGCGGCGCGATGAGGTTGATGGCCTCGCAGCGGCGCTCGAGGAGCCGCGGAAGCAGGCCCGCCAACGGCGCCTTGCGCAGGTACGCGGTATCGCCGTCGGGACCGGCGTTGGCCGGCACGGCGACCAGGGGAACGCGCAGCAGCCCCAGCGCTTTCAGGAGCGCCACGGTGACGGCGGCGTCGCCGAGGAATCGGCAATAGATGACGTCGGGCCAGCGGCGATGGCGCACGAGAAGGAGGGAGAGCGACACGAAGTAGCTCAAGGCCCGCATCGCCCGACCCCACCCCTGCACGATGCGGATGCGCCGCGCCGGGATGGAAAACCCTGCGAGGTCGACGCGGCTTGCCCCGATATCGGCGCCGAACACCATCACCTCGTGGCCGGCGCGCCGCCATTCGACGATGAGGCGGCTCGCCTGCCGCTCGGCGCCGCCCAGGGTAAAGGGAGGCAGGCGCGAGATGACGAGGATGCGCACGCTCAGGCAGCCGCGCCCATGCGTTCGCACCAGGCGAGCAGCATGAGGACCGCCCAGAGCGGGCGCGACTCGTTGGATTCGCCGCGGCAATGGCGCTGCCAGGCGCGCCGAAGCACTTCCGCGTCGAGCACCGGGATGCTGCGCAACCGCGAGCTCGTCAGGAGCGAGTCCGCCCAGGGACGCAGCGGCCCGCGCAGCCAGGCGGCGAGCGGCACCTCGAACCCCTGCTTCGGCCGCTGGGTGAGCGCCGGCGGCACATGCTTGGCGAGAAGCCGCTTGAGGAGCGGCTTGCCGCCGTGGCGGTCGAAGACGAGCGCGCGCGGCAGGGACCAGGCGAATTCCACGATCCGGTGGTCGAGCAGCGGGATGCGCGGCTCGAGCGCCCAGTGCATCGAGGCGCGGTCGACCTTGGTGAGGATATCGTCCGGAAGATATTCGGCCTGGTCGGCATACATCATGCGGTCGAGCGGATCGCGCAGCCAGCCAGGCGGGACGGTCTCCGGGGCGAACGGCGCGGCGCCCGTGCGCGCAGCTTCGGGAGGAACGCCGATCAGCGCCTCGCGCAATGCGTCGATGTCCGGCGCAGAGGCGCGCCACGCGAGCCGCCGCAGCCGGAACGCCGCGGTGTCGCCGCCGGCGGGGAGCACCATGTCGAGCGGCGCGGCGATGCCGGCAAGCGCCTGCGCAACCCGCGCAGCGCCGCGCCTCCAGGCCCCGGGCCAAGGCGCCATGAGGCGCCACAATTTCTGGCCGACGGCGTAGCGCGTGTAGCCGGCGAACAGCTCGTCGCCGCCGTCCCCGGACAGCGCCACTTTCACGTGCCGGCTCGCCAGGCCGGCGATCAACGTCGTGGGAATCTGCGAGCTGTCGGCGAAGGGCTCGTCGTAGATCTCGGGCAGCTTCGGAATCAGCTCGAGCGCGTCCGCCGAGCGGACGTAGAGCTCGGTGTGCGTGGTACCGAGATGGCGCGCCACCGCCGCGGCGTGCGGGGCCTCGTCGAGCGCCGCGTCCTCGAATCCCGCCGTGAACGTGCGGACGGGCGTGCGGCTCGCCGCCTGCGCGAGCGCGACGATGGTCGTCGAATCCACCCCGCCGGAAAGAAGCGCGCCGACCGGAACGTCCGCGAGGAGGCGAAGCCTCACCGATTCGGCGAGCAGGTGCTCGAGACGCTCGAGGTGCTCGTCCTCCCTCATCGGCCGGCGCGACGAACGCGCCGCCGCCACGACCTGCTCGAGGGACCAGTAGCGCTCCAGGCGCGACTCGAGCGATTCCCACGCCAGCGGCTGCGCAACCGCCTCGCGCGTGAGCGTCAGCGCCGAGCCCGGCGGCAGGCGGAAGACCCCCGCGATCAGGCTCCTCGGACCGGCTGCATACGCCGCGCGCAGGTAGCGCGAGGCCGCGTGCTCGTCGAGCCTCGCCGTCCAGCCCGGCAGCACGGCGAGCGCCTTGGTCTCGGAAGCGAAGGCGAACCGTCCGCCCACCCAGCCGAAGTAAAGCGGCTTCTCCCCGAGCCGGTCGCGCGCAAGGGTGAGTTCCCGCCTCTCGCGGTCCCACACGGCGATGGCGAACATTCCGTTGCTGCGCTCGAGCGCGCCGCGAATGCCCCACGCCTCGAAGCCCGCGAGCAGGACCTCGGTATCGCAATGGCCGGCCCACGGGCGCGGACCGGTGGCCGCCTCGACGTCGCGGCGCATCGCCTCGTAGTTGTAGATCTCGCCGTTGAACACGAGCGCATAGCGGCCGCTCGCGGAGTGCATCGGCTGGTGGCCGGCCGGGGAAAGATCGACGATGGAAAGTCGCCGGTGCGCGAGGCCGACGCCCGCGCCGGCGTCCAGCCAGACGCCTTGGTCGTCCGGCCCGCGGTGGCGAAGCGCGCCCGCCATGCGCTCGAGCTCTTCTCGCCCCGGTGCGGGGGCCTGGCTCCAGAGGCCGGCGATGCCGCACATGGTCAGGCCCCGGCCGGGAGCAGCACGTCGAGATAGCGCTGCACGACGCTTGCGCGGTCGAAGCGCGCGAGGTACGCCGCGGGGTCGGGAAAGCGCTTCTCGCCGCTTAGCACGGCGTCCATCGCCTGCGCGACGGCGGCCGCGTCGCCGACGGGCACCAGGGCTCCGAAGCGGCCGCCGTCGAGCAGCAACCGCACGCCGCTCTGCGAGTCGGTGGCCACGACGGGCAACCGGCACGCGAGCGCCTCGCTCACGGCATTGGGAAACCCCTCCCAGCGCGCCGTGTGCACGAAGAGCGCGGCGTGCGCGTACCAGGCGAGCGGGCGGGCGACGAAGCCCGGGAGGTGCACGCGCTCGGCCACGCCGAGCTCGCGCGCGAGTTGAAGAAGCGAGGCTCTCTGGGAGCCTTCGCCCAGGATCACGAGCCGGAGGGAACGATTGGAAATGCGCGCAAACGCCCTGATCAGCGTCGCGTGGTCCTTCTGCGGCTCCAGGCGCCCGCACGCCAGCACATACGGGCCCTCGAACGGCGCTGCCGCCGTAGGCGTCGTCACGAGCTGTGGCACCGCGTTCGGGATGATCGAGATCTTGCGCTCCGGCACGCCGAGTAACCGCAGCTCGGCGCCGAGCTCGGCGGAGAGCGCGATCAGCGCGTCGGCATGCCGGTACAGCAGGCGCACGGCGGCGCGGCTGGCGAGCGCGCGGAGCGAAGCGCCCGCGGTCTCGTGCAGCGGACTGGAGGATTCGCGGATGACGCAACGCGGCCGGTCGCGCAGGCCCCAGACGGCGAGCAAGCCGGCGATATTGGCGCTCAGGATGGTGGTGAGGAAGGCGCGCGGACGCCGTTCGGCGAGATGGCGCCGCAGCGCGCGCGCGGCATGCCATGCCTTGCCGCGCCCCAGGTGCAGGGCCGGCACGGCGGCAGGCACGTCTCCCGAGAGCTCGCCGCCGGGCGCGGCGAGCACAAGCTCGCAGCGCACGCCGCGCTGTGAGAAGTCCCGCAGCAGCTCGAGCATCACGCGCTCGGCGCCGCCGCCAGCGAGGCTCGGCAGGAACACGGTGAGGTCAAGGGCGGACGGCATCGCCACCGGCGCGCGGCGCGGCGGCCGCCTGCACGAACCATCCCGACGTGGCGAAATCTTCCTCGCTCATGCCCTGGAAGCGCCGCGCGAGCTGCCGCCGCTCAATCGCGCGCTGCCGCGTGCTCGCGGGCTGCTGGTAGAGGATGCGGAAGCCATGCGCCTCGAGCAGGCGCTCATGCGTCGAGCGCGGTTCGCGGTTGAGAAGATACGGGCGGCCGCCGCGAACCAGCCGCCAGGCCAGGTCGGAGTACGCCCAGTGCCCGTTCCACTCGTCCGCAAGCCCGTGGCTGCGGAAGTCGATCTGGTGCGAAAGCAAGCCGCCGGGCTTGAGCCACGCGCGCATGGCGCGGTAGGCGCCGTCGAGGTCGTCGATGTGCTCGAGGACCGCCTGCGAGAGGATCATGTCCACCGAGGCGGGCTGGATGACGCTCGCATCCGCCCAGGGCGCCCGGTAGTCCACCATGGCGCCCGCTCGGCCGGGATCGCGCACGGCGCGGCGAATGCTTTCGATGCGGTCGGCCCGCAGTGCTTCCGCGAGACGGCCGGCGGGCAGGAGATCCGCCGGGAAGTCGTAGCGCTCCAGGCGCGGCCGGACCTCCGGGAACTCGCCCTCGTCCGGAATCGGCGCGCGCCGCGCGAAGAGCTCCACGAGCTCCTCGAGGATGCCGAGGTTGCGCTCGAGCTCGACGTGCATGACGACGTCGAGGCCGACATAGCGCTCCGCTCCGGACAGCAGCGCCGCGAGACCGATGCCGATCGAATCGCCCGGCCCCAGCTCCGCGACGCAAGCCGGCACGGCGCCATGCCCATTGCGCGCGGCCAGGCACAAGTGGCGAAGCCAGACGCCGTAGCAATACCGCGCGGAGTCCGTGCCGCCGGTGCGCTTGCGCAGCAGGCGCTGCACGCCCGGCACGAGCGTGGCGGCGCCGTCGAGCAGCGGCTTCAGCACGGCGCGGCGGCCCAGCTCACCCGGCGCGGCGTCCGGGATGCGCCACGGCGACGAAGACCCACTTGCGTTCGCGCGTGAGGATGCCGCTCTGCACGAGCGCATTGCGCACGGCGCCGAGCGCGCGCGTCCATGCCGTCGAGCGCGGTTTCGCCATGAACGCGTAGTTCGTCAGGCGGTCCACGGCGAAGGACGCGGAAAGCAGCTCGTTCAGGCGCCGCGCGGAGAACGACTGGACGTGCCCCCAGCGATGGAAGCGGTGGCCGCAGTCCGGGCACACGGTCAAGCCGTCCTCGAGCGGCTCCTCCGCGGGCACGGTGCCGATGAAGCGGCCGCCGGGGCGCAGCACGCGGGCGATCTCGCCGAGGCCGGGACGCAGCACCTCGTCGCCCAGGTGCTCGAGCACTTCGGAGGCGACGACCGCGTCGAAGCTGCCCGGCGCGAACGGCAGCGCATCGATGCGGCCGGCAACGCCGCTTGAGTGGCCGGCGCAACGCAGCAGGGACGGCGGGTCGGGATCGATCGTCACCACGCGCATGCCGCGCGCGGAGGCGAGGCGCTCGAGGATGGCGCCGCCGATGCCGACGTTGAGGATGGTGCTTCCGCGCCGCAGGAGCCGGCAGACGTAGTCGAGCCGGGGCGTCGAGTTGTCGAACGTCCCGGGGGCGTGCTGCTGAAAATAGCGCCAGATCTGGCTTTGTTCCATGGGGAAAACGCGGCTTCTCTACTATACCGTCTCCGGCTTGCCGCGACGGCCGGGGCCGAGAAGCAGGAAGCACCATGCGCACGCGCCGACCATCGCTTCGGTGATCGTGACCGCGGCGACCGCGCCCAGCGCGCCGATGAGCGGAATCAGCGCGACGTTGAGCGCGGCGCTCGCGATGGCGGCTGCGCCCTCGAACGCTACGCGCACGTTCTGGTGGCCGCGCGTGGTGAGCGCCGCGCAACCGATCTGGCGTGCGGCGTGGCACACCAGCCAAGGCGCGAGCCACTGCATGAGCCCGGCGGAGGCGGCGAAGCTCTGGCCCAGCAGCACCGGCGCCATCCACGCCGTGCCGACCAGCACGAGCGCCGCAAGCGCCGCATAGCCGAGCGCGATCGCGACGACCCGGATGGGGCGGGAAGGCGGCTCGGCGGCCTCCCGGAAGAAGGCGGGCGACGACGCCAGGACGAGCGCGCCGATGGGCGCGGTGAACGCGGAAGCGAGCCGGAATGCAGCGGCAAAGAGTCCGGCCGATTCGGGCCCCGCGAGACGGAACAGCAGGGGCTTGTCCACCTCGCTGCTCACCATGCCGATGACCCCGCTCGCCGCGTACGGCAGGCCTTTGCGCCAGTGCACCGGCGGGCCATGCCGCCCGCCGGAAAGGGGCAGCTGCCAGTGCGCCACCGCCAGCGCAACCGCCACGCCGGCAAGCGTGGCAGCCAGGTGCGTCATGGCGAACGCCGTCGGCGTCGTTGCCGGCATGCGCCAGAGGAGGATGCTGACGGCGGCGATGCGCACGACGTAGAGGAGCACCGTCACGCTGTGCAACACGGCGAACCGGCCCAGGGCCTGGAAGGCGAGGCCCGCCGCCACGATGACCGGCGCGGCGAGGACTTCCGCCGCCACCACGGCGGCGGCGAAAGGCCATTCGGTACCGGGCAACGCCGCGACCGCAAGCGGCACGAGGAGCGTGCCGAACACCGCCCCGGACAGCAGCGTCACCCGCAGCGTCATCCTCCAGCGCCATGCGAGCAGCGATGCATCGCGAGACACGTCCTTCAACATGAGCATGCCGCTGCCCAGGCCGGCGAGCGGCGCGACGATGCCCACGAGGCTGTTCACCGCGGCGAATTGCCCGTACCCGGCGGCGGTGAGCGCGCGGGCGGCGAGGATGAGGTAGGCAGCCTGCAGAGCGACGCGCACCGCCATGAGCAGCGTGCCCACGAGCGTGCCTCGCGCCACGTCGCGCCCGAGCAGCGACTCCAGCCGACGGAGGGAAACGAGCATCATGCCTGTGCGGGGCGTGGCCCGGCGACGAGCGCGAAGAAGTCAGCCAGGACGCCGGCGTGCTCTGCCCAGCTGACGGGGCGGATGGGCGGCATGCTCGGCTCGGCGAGGAGCGCTTCGATGCCGAGCTGCAGCGACTCGACCGATTCGGGCTGGTAGCGGTTGCGCGGCGCAGCGTGCAGCAGCTCGGTGACGCCACGGGTATCGGCCACGAGCGGCGGGACGCCGCAGGCGATGATCTCGTAAAGCTTCTGCGGAAAGCAGTATTCACCGAACTCGGAGCGCTTGTTGCATACGACGGCGACGTCCATGGCGCCGATGATTTGCGGCACCTCGGCGAGCGGTCGGTTGCCCAGGAACCGGACGCGCTCGTGCGAGGGAACGTGGATGCCCCGTCCTAGCGGCCCAGCGAGCACGAGGTATAGATCGCTGCGCTTGCCGGCGAGGCCCAGGAAGGCGTCGAAGAGCGTGCCGATCCCCCGGTCCGCGTCCAGGGCTCCCGCCGTGCCGATGACGCGGGCGTCATCGGGCAGGCCCAGGCGCCGGCGGCATGCCAACCGGTCCAGCGGGCGGAAGTCCTCGCTCGTGCCGTTTTCCAGGAGCAGCAGCTCGCCGCGTGCACCGTAGCCTTCGCGGACCAGTCGCTGCAGCGGTCGCGAGACGCAGCTCACACCGGCGGCACGCTTGACGCTCGCGCGGTAGCAGCGTCGCACTCCGGGAATCGCCGTGGCGCCGAAGCTCTCGAAGTTGTCGTACAGGTCCACCACGCAAGGGATGCCCGTACGCCGCTGGACGTGCACGCCGAGGATGGCGTGGAAGGCGTCCGAGCAAGCCCAGATCACGTCGGGACGGAAGGCCTGCACGCGCCGCTGCACGGTGGTCACCCAGCGCGCCAGGGACCAGGGCCGCAAGGGC
>JBLNDP010000086.1:0-4935 GCA_050261755.1 Clostridia bacterium | reverse complement strand
AGCGGTAGAAGCGCTCGATGTCGTTGCCCTTGAACGTGCTGCCGTCGGACCAGATGCCGACGCCGTCCTCGCGCATGGCGACGACGAGCATCGTGCCCGTCACGGCGCGGCCGAGCGGCGTCGTGTTGAAGTAGGTGGCGCCGCCGGTGGAGATGTGGAAGGCGCCGCACTGGAGGGCGGCGATTCCCTCGGCGACGAGCTGCGGCCGGCACTCGACGAGCTTCGCCTTCTCGGCGCCGTAGGCGAGCGCCTTCTTCGGAATCTCGCCGTAGTCCTTCTCGTCGGGCTGCCCGAGGTTCGCGGTGTACGCGTACGGGACGGCGCCCTTGGCGCGCATCCAGTGCACGGCGGCGCTCGTGTCGAGGCCGCCGGAGAACGCGATGCCGACTTTTTCCCCTTTCGGCAGGGAGGCGAGGATGGACGGCAAGTTTTTGATCTCCAAAGGGGGAATGATACAGAATGGCGCCCATGCGCCTGCTCGCCGCCCTGCTCGCCGCCGTCTCGATCCAGTGCGTCGCCGCGCCCTTCGGCGTGCAGCTGGGCGACACGCGGCTCGGGCTCGACGCGCCGCCGGGGTTCTCGGATACCGGCTTCACCGGCTCGCCACGCCTGCAGGAGCTCGCCGAGTCGCTCACCTCGGCGTCGAACCGCATCCTTCTCTTCGCCCTCACCGACGCGGACCTGCGGCGCTTCATGCAGGGCGACCAGCTCGAGGCGAAGCGCTACACGATCATCGCCACGCCGCGCGGGCTCGAGTACCAGCGCATCACGCCGGCGACATTCAACTCCACGTTCGTCGCCGACACGCTGAGCGCGCTCGGCACGGCGGCGCCCGCGGGCGCGGACTTCCGCAAGCTGCTCGATGCGAGCCCCGGGCGCCTCATCCTGCTCGCCGAGCTGCGTCGCGACCCGGAGGCGGTCTCCATCCTCCAGGGCATCCGCCTGCCGTCCAAGCGCGAGGGACGGTCCGACGAGAAGCCGCAGTACGGCCTCACCACCACGACGCTCCTCCTGCTTCGCGGCAAGCCGCTCAACGTAGGCGTGTACGGCGCCTACGAAGACGACTCGGACCTCGAGTGGATCCGCGCCACCACCGCGCGGTGGATCGAGGAGCTGCAGCGCCTCAATTCCCGGTAGGCCGCGGCATGATGCGCATCGCCATCAGCTTCCTCCTCGGCTGCGCGCTGGCGCTTCCGGTATTTGCCCAGACGAAAGCCGGGTTCGTCGTCATGCACGGCAAGGGCGGCAGCCCGGCGCGCTTCGTCGCCGACCTGGCGAGCGGGCTGGAGACGAAAGGCTTCGTCGTGGAGAACCTCGAGATGCCCTGGTCGGGGCGGCGCAACTACGACGTGGACGTCGCCGCGGCGGAAGCCGAGGTCCGGCAGGCGCTCGAGCGCCTGCGCGGCAAGGGCGCGCAGCGCGTCTTCGTCGCCGGCCATAGCCAGGGCGGACTCTTCGCCCTGCACCTCGGCGGCCGGCTGCCGCTCGACGGCGTCGCCGCCATCGCGCCGGGCGGCAACGTCGCGAGCGAGTTCTATCGCCGCCAGTTCGCCGCGTCGCTCGACGAGGCGAAGGCCTACGTGGCCGCGGGAAAGGGCGCGGAGCGCCAGCGGCTCATGGACTACGAGAGCCGCGCCTATCCGGTGTCCGCAGTCCCGGCGGCCTACGTGACCTGGTTCGACCCCGAAGGCGCGATGAACCAGTCTCGCGCGCTGAAAGCGCTGCCGGCGAACCTTCCGGTTCTCTACGTTTCCCCCACCGGCGACTATCCCGTCCTGCGCCGCGCCCGGGACAGCATTTTCGCGGCGCTGCCGAAGATGCCGTACACGCGCCTCTACGAGCCGAACGTCGACCATCTCCATTCGCCCGCGGCCTCGGTCGACGAGATCGCGCTCTGGGCCAACGACATCCTCCAGGGCGCGAAATAGCCATGCCTTCGTTCGACATCGTCTCCCAGGTGAACCAGCAGGAAGTGAAGAACGCGGTCGAGCAGGCGAACAAGGAGATCGCCAACCGCTACGACTTCAAGGGCTCCGACGCACGCATCGAGCAGAAGGAGCTCGAGCTCACCGTCTTCGCCGACGACGATTTCAAGCTCGGCCAGGTGCTCGACGTGCTGCGCAACCGCCTCGCCAAGCGCAACGTCGACGTCCGCACGCTCGACCTGGGCGCGGTGGAGAAGATCTCCGGCGACAAGGTGAAGCAGGCGGTGAAGGTCAAGGTCGGCGTCCCGGTCGAGAAGGGCAAGACCATCGCCAAGCTCCTCAAGGACGCGAAGCTCAAGGTGCAGGGGTCCATCCAGGGCGACACCGTGCGGGTCTCGGGCGCCAAGAAAGACGACCTGCAGGCGGCGATCGCGCTCGTGCGCCAGTCCGTGGCGGACATCCCGCTGCAATTCATCAATTTCAGGGACTGAATTACTTCCGCAGGTTCTCGGTCCAGCGGTCGTAGATGCGGTTCGCGACGCCATGCAGCGCGTCGAGGCGCGGCGCCAGGTCGCGCGTGACTTCCTCCGGCCGTTGCACGCCCGGGCTCGAGGCGTGCTCGCGCATCTCCTCCGCGCCGCCGCGCAGCCAGCTCGCCACCATGTCGTCGGTCATTTCCACGTGCGTCTGCATGCCGAAATGCACGCCGAGCGCGAACGCCTGGTTCGCGCAGTGCCCGTTCTCCAGCACTCGCGTCGCTCCCGGCGGAATGGCGAAGGTCTCGCCGTGCCAATGGAAGGCGACGAACTCGCGGATGTCGCCGAGCCAGCGGCGCGCCACGGCGTTCTCGCAGGCGCGCACCTCGCCCCAGCCGATTTCGCGCACCGGGTTGCCCGACACCGTGCCGCCCAAGGCCTTGGACATGAGCTGGCCGCCCAGGCAGTGCCCGAGCACGGGGACATCCTTGCGCACCGCCTCGCGGACGAGCTCCAGCGCGCCGGCAATCCACGGCAGCTCGTCGTTCACGCTCATCGGCCCGCCCATGAAGACGAGGCCGGAGAAGGCGCGCGGGTCGCGCGGCACGCGCGCGTGCTCGTCCAGGGGAATGAGCTGCCAGGGTATGGAGCGGCGCTCGAGGTAGGTGGCACAATACCCGGGTCCCTCGCTGCGGGAGGCGCGGAAGATGGCCACCGGCTTCATGCCTCATTCTATTTCGGTTTTCCTGCTGCTCGCCGGCATGGCGCTTCCGGCCTGGGCGCAGAGCATCTCGCTCGTCGGCACCATCGGCGACAAGGCCGCCATCCTGTCCGTCAACGGCGGCGCGCCGAAGTCGGTGCGCGTCGGGCAGGCGTGGCAAGGCGTGTCGGTCCTCGCCGTGGAGAACGACCGCGCGACGATCGAGGTCCAGGGCAAGAAGAGCGTGCTCAAGCGCGGCGAGCTCTACGGTGCGCCCGCAAGCGATGCGCGCCAGAGCGTCACGATTCCGGCGGACTCGCGCGGCCACTATTTCGCCGAAGGCGCCGTGAACGGCTCGCCCGTGCGATTCGTGGTGGATACCGGCGCGACCGTCGTCGCGCTGCCGGCCTCGGAAGCGAATCGCATCGGCCTGCAGTATCGCGGCTCGGCGAGGGGCGTGCTGCAGACGGCGAACGGCACCGTCGCCGCCTACAAGGTCCGGCTGGATTCCGTCCGCGTGGGCTCGATCGAGCTGCAGGGCGTCGAGGCGGTCGTCATCGAGAACGGCCTTCCCGAGCCGCTCCTGGGCATGAGCTTCCTCAACCGCACCGAGATGAAGAACGAGGGCAGGACCATGACCCTGATTCGGCGGTTCTAGTCCCCACCCCGCCGCTTCTAGCTCCGCGGCGACCTAGCTCGCGCGCTTGTCCTTCTCGATGAGGGCATACGCGCTGTGGTTGTGGATGGACTCGAAGTTCTCGGACTCCACCACGTACTTGGTGATGCGCTCGTCGAGGTTCAGGACCGCCGCGACGTCGCGCACCATGTCCTCGACGAACTTCGGGTTGTCGTAGGCGCGCTCGGTCACGTATTTCTCGTCCGGGCGCTTGAGCAGGCCGTAGAGCTCGCTCGAGGCCTGCTTCTCCACGAGGTCGATGATCTCCTCGATCCAGACGAATTCCTTGGTGTGCGCCGTGACCGTCACGTGCGAGCGCTGGTTGTGCGCGCCGCGCTCGGAAATCTTCTTCGAGCAGGGGCAGAGGCTCGTGACCGGCACCAGCACCTTCATGGCGAAGCAGCGCTCGCCCTGCTCGACCTGCGCCACGAACGTGACCTCGTAGTCCATGAGGCTGCGCACGCCGGAGACCGGCGCCGCCTTGTCGACGAAGTACGGGAAGCTCATCTCGATGCGGCCTTCCTCGGCCTCGAGCTTCGCCATCATCTCCCTCAGCATCACCTGGAAGGTGTCGACCGTGATCTCGCGCTCGTGCGCATTCAGGATCTCGACGAAGCGCGACATGTGCGTGCCCTTGAACTGGTGCGGCAGGCCGACGTACATGTTGAAGCTGGCGATCGTGTGCTGCACGCCGCCGGAGCGCTCCTTGATCTGGATCGGATGGCGGATGCCCTTGATGCCCACCTTGTCGATCTTCAGGTGGCGCGAGTCCGGGCTCCCCTGGACATCCGGGATGGCCTCGGGACGGTGCTTCTGGAGGTCGCTGGCTTTCATAGAGCGGTTATTCTAGCACTACCCGAGTGTTTTACTCGGCTATTGCCTTTCTTATTGCGGATTCAATGCCTTGCGAGTCCAAGCCGACCGAGGCGAGCAGCGTCGCCTGGTCGCCGTGGTCGACGAACCGGTCGGGCAGGCCTAGCAAGAGCATCCTCGGGGAAGAAGGATGCGAGGCCAAGGTCTCGGCCACGGCAGATCCCGCACCGCCCATCACCTGGTGCTCCTCGACGGTCACGACGAGCTCGTGCTTCTCCGCCACGTCCTTCAGCAGGTCGACGTCGAGGGGCTTCACGAAGCGCATGTTCACGACCGTCGCGTCGA
>JBLNDP010000085.1:0-2637 GCA_050261755.1 Clostridia bacterium | reverse complement strand
GCGCCTTGATGATCGGCGACGGCCCCATGCGGGGCGCAGTGGAGGAGGGGGCGCGCCGCCTCGGCGTGGCGCCCTACGTGACGATCACCGGCTTCCAGCAGGACGTGCGGCCGTTCGCGGCCGCCTGCGACGCGATGGCGCTCACGAGCTTCACCGAGGCCTTCTCGCTCGCGGCCATCGAGGCGATGGCGCTCGGCCGGCCGGTGGTCCATTCGGACGTGGGCGGCGCGGCGGAGATGATCCGTCCGGGCCGCAACGGCTTCCTCTACCCCGTAGGCGATACGCCGGCGCTCGTCGAGCGCCTCGCGACGCTCGCCGCGCCGGGCGCCTGCGAGCGCATGGGCGCGCGGGCGCGCGAGGAAGTCGAGGCGCGCTTCTCCGAGCGGGCGATGGTCGAGCGCTACGAGCAGATGCTCATGAACATGGAAACGAAGAGGAACAAGCATGCAAATGTCAGATCGCCTGCCGGAGCGCATTAACACCCGTTCCGGTACGTGGCTGGTCACGGGCGTCGCCGGCTTCATCGGCTCGCACCTGGCCGAGACGCTGCTGAAGGCGGGGCAGAAGGTCGTCGGGCTGGACAACTTCTCGACGGGCAAGCCGGAGAACCTGGCTTTCATCCGCAACAGCCTCGGCGAGAAAGCCTGGCGCAACTTCCGCTTCATCGAGGGCGACATCCGCGACCTCGAGACCTGCCGCGAAGCCTGTCGCTCAGTTGAGATCGTGCTGCACCAGGCGGCGCTGGGCAGCGTGCCGCGCTCGATCGACGACCCGATCGCCTCGTTCCGGTCGAACGTCGACGGCTTCCTCAACATGCTCGTCGCGGCGCGCGACGCCGGCGTCGAGCGGCTCGTCTACGCGAGCTCCAGCGCCACCTACGGCGATCACCCGGCGCTGCCCAAGGTGGAGGCGGTCATCGGCAAGCCGATGTCGCCCTACGGCCTCACCAAGTACGTGAACGAGCTGACGGCGAGCGTCTTTTCCACCTGCTACGGCTTCGACACGATCGGCCTGCGCTACTTCAACGTCTTCGGCCCGCGCCAGGACCCGAACGGCGCCTACGCCGCGGTCATTCCCGCCTTTTTCGGTTCCCTCATCCTGGAGAAACCAACCTACATCTTCGGCGACGGAAACACCGCCCGCGACTTCTGCTACATCGACAACGTCGTGCAGGCGAACCTGCTCGCCGCCACGACCGCGAACCCCGAGGCGCTCAACCAGGCCTACAACGTCGCCTATGGCGAGCAGACCTCGCTGCTCGAGCTCTTCGACCTGGTGAAGGGCATCCTCGCGGCGCGCTTCCCGCGCGTGCGCCACGCGAAGCCCGTCCACCGCGAGACGCGCCGCGGCGACCTGCGCTTCTCCCTCGCCGACATCTCGAAGGCGCGCCGGCTCCTGGGCTACGAGCCCGCCTGGCGCGTCGGCCAGGGGCTGGAGAAGACCGCCGAGTGGTACCTCGCCAACCTCCTTCCGAGCAGCGAAGAAATGAAGGTCGCTCATGCCTGAAGTCCTGGAACTGAATCCCCCGGCTACGCCTTCCCCCCTTGACAGGGGGGCGAACCCATCCCTCGCCACGGTGGCGCTCGTGGGCCTGGGCTACGTCGGGCTGCCCGTCGCGGTCGCGTTCGGCAGGCAGCGGACCTGCGTGGGCTATGACTTGTCGAAGAAAAGGATCCAGAACCTGCAGCACCACGTCGACGCCACGGGCGAAGTCTCGACGGCGGAGCTCATGGACGCGAAGTTCCTGCGGCCGACGGCCGACCCGGCCGAGCTCGCCAAGGCGGACTTCATCATCGTCGCGGTTCCCACGCCGATCAATTCGGCGCGCCAGCCGGACTTCTCGCCGCTCGAGTCCGCGAGCGAGATCGTCGGCCGGCACATGAAGCCCGGCGTGACCGTCGTCTACGAGTCGACGGTCTACCCCGGCGCCACCGAGGAGGTCTGCGTGCCCATCCTGGAGAAGTTCTCCGGCATGCGCTGGCGCCAGGACTTCCACGTGGGGTATTCGCCGGAGCGGATCAACCCGGGCGACAAGGAGCATTGCTTCACCCGGATCCGGAAAGTCGTCTCCGGCGACGACGCCGAGACGCTCGAGAAGGTCGCGGAGCTCTATGGCTCGGTGGTGGAGGCGGGCGTGTACCGCGCCTCGTCCATCCGCGTCGCCGAGGCGGCCAAGGTGATCGAGAACACCCAGCGCGACCTGAACATCGCCTTCGTGAACGAGCTCTCGATCATCTTCGAGAAGCTCGGCCTCGACACCATGGAAGTGCTGAAGGCCGCCGGCACGAAGTGGAACTTCCTCAATTTCCGGCCGGGCCTCGTCGGCGGGCATTGCATCGGCGTCGATCCCTACTACCTGACGCACAAGGCGGAGCTCGTCGGCTACCACCCCGAGGTCATCCTCGCCGGGCGGCGCATCAACGACTCGATGGGCCAGCACATCGCCCGCAAGACCGTGCAGCAGATGATCCACGCCGGCCGCAACATCAAGGGCGCGCGCGTGAACGTCCTCGGCCTCACGTTCAAGGAAGACTGCCCCGACATCCGCAACTCCAAGGTCGTGGACATCATCCGCGAGCTGCACGAGTTCGGCGTCGAGACCTACGTGCACGACCCGCTCGCCAACGCCGACGACGC
>JBLNDP010000084.1:0-7551 GCA_050261755.1 Clostridia bacterium | reverse complement strand
CGTTGCAGACCTCGACCAGGTCTCCTGGCTGCAGTGCCGGGACGGTGGGCCCATCGCAGCCGAACCAGATCACGTCTTCGGGGTGGAGAGTCAGGTACCGGGACATGCGCGAAATGTAGTGGGCGACGCCGAAAATCATGCCCGAGGTGTTGTACCTCGAGGCGGTCTTGCCGTTCACCCTCACCTCGATGATCTGGTCCATGGGGTCGATCCCGCTCACGATGCGCGGCCCCATCGGCTTGAACGTGTCGGAGTTCTTCGCCCGCCATAACGTGCGGTCGCTCTTCTGCCAGGCACGCTCGCTGATGTCGTTCCCGAGCGTATAGCCGCGAACACATTCGAGCGCCTTCTCTTCGGGGATATTTCTGGCCAGGGAGCCGATCACCGCGACGAGCTCGCCTTCGAAATGGACCGGCCCGGTCGAGTCGGGCGGGATCACGATGTCCTCGCCGCTTCCGATGAGCGCGTTGTTCGATCGATAGCCGATGTCGGCCTGCGTGGGAACCTTGTAACTCGACCCAGTCGCCTTGTTCGCCCATTCGACATGGGCGCGGTAGTTGAGGCCGGCCGCGTAGAAGTTCCCCGGGACGACCGGAAGCGGGTGCTTCTCCAGCTTCATTCCGCCTTGACGCCGGAGGCCTGGACGACTTGCGCCCAGCGCTCGTAGTCCTTCTTGAGAAACGCCGCGAACTGCTCCGGCGTATCGCCGACGATCACCGCGCCGCGGGCGCGCATGCGCTCGCGCGTGTCCGGCTTGGCGAGCGACTTGCGCAGCTCGGCGCTGAGCTTCTGGATGACCGGCTGAGGCGTGCCCGCGGGTGCGAGCATGCCCACCCAGGGCGCGGTGGCCTCCAGCGCCGCGAGGCCGCTCTCGGCAAGCGTCGGCGCGCCGGGGAACTCGGGCAGCGGCGCCGGCGTGCCGACGGCCAGCACCTTCAGGCGCTTGGCGGCCACCTGCTGCGCGATGCCCTCGGAGGGATAGAACATGAAGCTCACGCGCCCGGCCATCACCTCGGCGAGGGCCGGGCCGTTGCCCTTGAACGGCACATTGATCATCTGCGTGCCCGTGGCGTTCTCCAGCATCGCGCCGGCGAGGTGCGACGAGCCGGCGTGCCCCGAGGTGCCATAGCTGATTTCGCCGGGCTTGGCCTTCGCGAGGGCGATGAGTTCGCGCATCGAATTGAAGGGCGCCTGCGGATTCGCCACCACCACCATGGGCAGGTTCGCGGCGTTGCCGATCGGCGCGAAGTCCCTGAACGGGTCGTACTTCACCTTGCTATTGACCAGCGCGTGGTTGACGAGGAGCGACAGCGACGAGAAAAGGAGCGTGTAGCCGTCGGGATCGGATCGCGCGACGTGCTCCGTGGCGATGATCGCGTTCGCCCCTGGCTTGTTCTCAACGATGACGGGCTGGCCCATGGAGTCCGTCATGTCCTGGGCGATGAAGCGCGCGATCACGTCCGTGGGACCGCCGGCCGCGAAGCCGACGACGAGCCGCACCGGCTTCGAGGGGTAAGGCTGCGCCGACGCCGCGACAGCCCAGGCGAGCGCGAGAAGCAGGAAGAGTCGTTTCATAGTCCGTACCGGTTCGCCATGACCTGGCATCGCTTGATGAGGCGGTGCTCGTGCGGGCCGTAGTCCGCCACCGCGTTATGGATGGTGCCGATGTCCTCCCAGAACAGGACGTCGCCCTCCTCCCACTCGGAAGTGTAGAGGTACTCCGGCTTCAGCTGGTGCTCGAAGAGGAACGCGAGCAGCTCGGCGCTTTCCTTCTCCGGGAGCTCGTTGATGCGCATCGCGTAGCCCGGATTCGCGTAGAGGACCTTGCGGCCCGAGAGCGGATTCGTGAGCACGGCCGGATGCGAGACGGGCGGCTTCGCCTTGCGCTGCGCGTCGGTGAGCGGCGGCCGCGCGCTTCCCTTCTCGCGCCGCATCATCTCCCAGAACTTCTCGAAGTCGTGGAGGATGGTCTTGCCTTCCAGCTCGCTTTTGATTTTCGCGGGCAAACCTTCGTAAGCGGCATGCATGTTCGCGAACTGCGTGGCGCCAAGGACCTTTCCGTTGCGCCGCGGCACCTTGATGCCATAGAGCACGTTCGCCAGCGCGATGTGCCGGCTGTAGGACATGTCGGTGTGCCAGCCCTGGCCCGCGTCCGCGAGCCCGATCGGCTTGCCGTTCTCCACGATATTGGACAGCGTCATGACCTCGGGCACCCCGGGCTCCTGGTAGGGCCCGGAGGCGACGTTCACCTCCAGGTCGCCGAAGCGCGCCGCGAAGTCGCGCAGCTGCGCTCCGGTGAGCTTCTGGCGCGGGAACCTCAGGACGCTGTAGCGGCCCAGCGCCTTCTCGATTTCCCGGAAAACCGATTCGGGAAATGGCGAGGACAGGTCCAAGCCCTCGATCCTCGCGCCCAGCGCGCTGCCGCTCGGAATGACCCTCATCTAGAATGGATTTAAGCATGAAGCGATTCGAAGGCAAGGTGGCGATCGTGAGCGGCGCCGGGTCGGTCGGCCCCGGCTGGGGCAACGGCCGCGCGACGGCGGTGCGCCTCGCCGAGGAAGGCGCGCAGGTCTTCGCCGTCGATGCCCATCGGGACCGGCTGGAAGAAACTCTCGCGAGGAACAACAGCATCCGGCCGCACATTTGCGACGTCACGGATTCCGGGGCCGTGAAGGCCATGGTCGACGCCTGCCTGAAGGCCTTCGGCCGCGTCGACGTGCTGGTCAACAACGTCGGCGGCTCGGCGAAGGGCGGCCCGGTCGAGATGAGCGAGGAGACCTGGGACGAGCAGGTCGACTACAACCTGAAGACGGTCTTCCTCGCGTGCAAGCACGTGCTGCCCGTGATGGAACGCCAGGGCGGCGGCGCGATCGTCAACATCGCCTCGAGCTCCGGCATCCGCTGGACCGGCTCGGCGCAGGTCGCCTACGCCGCCGCCAAGGCCGGCGTCATCCAGCTCTCCAGGGTGCTCGCAGTGCAGTACGCGCCCAGGAAGATCCGCGTCAACTGCGTCGTGCCGGGGCAGCTGCACACGCCCATGGTGGAGACTCGCCTTGCGAAGCAGCGCACGGGCGGCGACGTGGGCAAGTTGCTGGAAGAAAGGCAAAAACGGATTCCGCTGGGCTTCGCGGGCGACGGCCGCGACACCGCCGCGGCGATCGCCTTCCTCGCCTCCGACGAGGCCCGGTTCATCACCGGCACTGAAATCGTCGTCGATGGCGGGATGACGGTGCGCTGCGACTGACGGCTGCATGAGAAAGCTCCTCGTTGTCGCGCTCCTCGCCTTCAGCTCGCTTTCCTTCGCGCAGCCTTACCCGTCCAAGCCCATCAAGATGGTGATCGGCTTCCCGCCGGGCGGGCCGTCCGACATCTTCGGCCGGGCGTTCGCCCAGGCCTTGGGCGCGCAGCTCGGCCAGCCCGTCATCGTCGAGAACAAGTCGGGCGTCGGCGGCGTGCTCGGGACCGATGCCGCGGCGAAGGCGCCGCCCGACGGCTACACGCTGGCCTTCAATAACCAGGGCTCGGTCGCGATGGCGCCGTTTTCCATGGCGCACCTTCCGTATGACGCGAACAAGGACCTCGCGCTCATCACCACGGTCGTCAAGGTGCCCGAGATCATCGTCGCGCATCCCGCGCTCGGCGTCTCGACGCTCGCGGAGCTGATCGCGAAGGCGAAGTCCATGCCCGGAAATATCAACTACGGCTCGGCCGGCGCCGGCGGCATCACCCACCTCGCGGGCGAATTGCTCAAGGCCGAGGCGCAGATCGACATCGTGCACGTGCCTTACAAGGGCGCGGCGCCGGCGGTCAGCGACCTCCTCGGTGGCCAGGTGCAATTCGGCATCTTCGACGTACCGGTCGTGCTGCCGCATATCAAGTCCGGCAAGCTCAAGGCGCTCGCCGCCACGACGGGGAAGCGCGTGCCGACGTTGCCGGACGTGCCGACGACCGCCGAGGCCGGCTACCCGAAGGTGACTTCCGATAACTGGTACGGCCTTTGCGCTCCTGCGGCCACGCCGCCCGACATCGTCAAGCGCCTGAACGCGGCGGCCGTCGCCGCGCTGCATACGCCAGCGCTCGCCGAGCAGTTCGCCAAGGTGGGCGGAATCCCCTTCCCTTCCACGCCCGAGGAATACCGGGCGTTTCTCGCCGAGGAACAGGCGCGCTGGGGCCGCATCATCCGCGCCATCGGGTTCAAGGAGCAGGACTAGCCCGCCGGGACTTCCTCGAGCGCGAGGAACTGCACCGACTGTGTCCGTCCCTTGACGGGCGCTTCGTGGAAGACGCGGCCGGCGAGGTCGATGCCGGCGAGCTCGGCCGCCGGGCGCGAGACGATCAGCGGGCAGCCGTAGTCCTTGGTCAGCCCCTCGAGGCGAGCCGCGGTGTTCACGGTGTCGCCGATGGCGGTGATGATCATCGAGCGCGGCGGCCCCATCATCCCGACGATGGCCTCGCTGTAGTGGATGCCGATGCCGATCTGCAGCGGCCGCGGCAGCTCGTCCTTGAGCTCCCGGTTGAGCTGCTCCACGCGGAGCAGCATCTCGCGCGCGCCGCGCAGCGCATCCGCGGGGCCGGTCTCCGGATCGGCGGCGTCCAGCCCGTAGAGCGCCATCAGGCCGTCTCCGGTGAACTGCGAGTAATGGCCGCCGGTCGCCGTGATCGCCTTGTTCATCTCGTGGAAGAAGCGGTTGAGGAGGAAGAGCACGTCGTACGGCAATTTCGCCTCGCCGAGGGTCGTCGAGCCGCGCAGGTCGACGAACATCACGGTGACCAGCCGCTCGCTTCCCTCCAGGCCGCCGCGCACGAAGCCGTCGGCGGCGCTCGCGTCGGCCGCAAGGAGCGGCGTGACGTGGAGGTCCGCGTTCGGCCTCAGCTGGCAGGCCAGGCGGATGCCGGGGCTTGCGCCGATCCTCGCCAGCGCCTGCGCCTCCAGCGACCCGGGCGGCGGGCACGACTCGAGGCCGTCGCCGACGCGCACGCGGCAGGTAGTGCAGCGCGCGCGTCCGCCGCAAACCGACGCGTGCGGGATGCCGTGGTCGCGCAGCATCTCGAGCACGCTCGCGCCGGCGATGATCGGCAGCTTGCGCCCGGAGGCGTGCGTGAGGATGGGCGGCTGCCTTCGCGCATGAGCCCAATCGCGCACCCGGCGGCTCACCAGCACCAGCGCCAGCAGGCCGAGGTGCGCGGAGAGGATCAGTCCGGC
Organism: Clostridia bacterium; assembly: GCA_050261755.1. Taxonomy (GTDB): domain Bacteria; phylum Pseudomonadota; class Gammaproteobacteria; order Burkholderiales; family SG8-39; genus SCGC-AG-212-J23. The sequence goes on along the minus strand of JBLNDP010000084.1, from coordinate 2,348 downwards.
CGTGCGGCGCGCGTCGTCGACCGTCTCCTTCGTCGCGTTGGCATCGGCGAAGATGCCGGGAGCGATGGCGGGGTCGCGCGCGGCTTCGCGCACGAAATGGTTGCCGGCCGCGACGTAGCCGGCGAGCGCCACGGTCGGAAGCAGGAACGCCGGCACCGCCAGCCAGGCGCGCCAGGGCGGATACCACAGCTTGGTCCGCAGCCAGAAGTGGATGCCGATGCAGGCGTGGATCCACACGGTGAGCAGCATGACGACCTGCAGCACGGCAAGCGGCGGCGAGACCACCCACTGCAGGACGAGGATGTACGGATAGGACGTGTCCACCCCCTCCGCCACCTCCGAGATGCGCGTGCTGGAGACGTGCAGCGCGAGGAGCAGCGGGATGCACAGGCCGAGGCCCAGCTGCATCCACTCCCAGCGCATGAGGCGCAGCGAGCGGCGCCGATAGATGGACCAGAGGGCGTTGGCGTAGTGGATGAAGAACGCCGCGAGCAGGATCGTCGTGCCCGCGGCGCTGCGCCACGGCCGCATGATGGCCGTGAGGCCGCGCTCGGCGAGGTCCGGCGAGACGACGAGGAGGCTGTGCGCGCTGAGATGGCAGACGACGAAGGCCAGCATCACGAGCGCGCTCCCGAGCCGCAGCTTGGATCTCATCTCGCGGGGCAGTTTACAATGCAGGCGCGCGCATGCTGATCGACTTCTTCCTGAAGCTGAAGAGCCACAAGCTGCCGGTCTCCATCAAGGAGTACCTCACGCTGCTCGAGGCCATGGACCGCAAGGTGATCGGGCCCTCGGTCGACGAGTTCTACTACCTATCGCGCGCGGCGCTGGTGAAGGACGAGGCGAACTTCGACAAGTTCGACCGCGCCTTCGCCGAGTTCTGGCAGGGCGTCGAGACGATCCCCGGCATCGAGTCGCAGATCCCGCTCGAATGGCTCCTCAAGCAGGTCGAGCTCAACCTCACCGACGAGGAGAAGAAGCAGATCGAGGCCCTCGGCGGCTGGGAAAAGCTCATGGAGACGCTCAAGCAGCGGCTCGAGGAGCAGAAGGGACGCCACCAGGGCGGCAACAAATGGATCGGCACGGGCGGCACTTCCCCGTTCGGCGCCTACGGCTACAACCCCGAGGGCATCCGCATCGGCCAGGACAAGTCGCGCAACCGCAGCGCGGTCAAGGTCTGGGACCAGCGCGAGTTCCGCAACCTCGACGATTCCGTCGAGCTCGGCACGCGGAACATCAAGGTCGCGCTGCGAAGGCTGCGGAAATTCGCCCGCGAAGGCGCGGCCGACGAATTCGATCTCGAGAACACGATCAGCTCGACGGCCAGGAAGGCCTATCTCGACATCCACATGCGCCCGGAGCGGCGCAATGCCATCAAGGTGCTGATGCTGATGGACATCGGCGGCACCATGGACGACCACATCAAGCTCGCCGAGGAGCTTTTCAGCGCCGCCAAGACCGAGTTCAAGCACCTCGAGTTCTACTACTTCCACAACTGCCTGTACGACTTCGTGTGGAAGGACAACCGCCGCCGCCACTCCGAGCGCACCCGGACCTGGGACCTGCTGCACAAGTACAGCCACGACTACAAGGTGATCTTCGTCGGCGACGCGACCATGAGCCCCTACGAGATCCTGCAGCCCGGCGGGTCGGTCGAGTACTTCAACGAGGAGCCGGGCGCCTCGTGGATCAAGCGCTTCACGGACGTGTACCCGAAATGCATCTGGCTCAACCCCGAGCCCGAGGAGATCTGGAACTACCGGCAGTCCATCGGCATCATGAAGGAGCTGATGAACGGCCGCATGTACCCCACCACCCTCGGCGGCCTCGAGAAGGCGATGAAGGTCCTCGCGAAATAAGGCATCTGGCAGAATCGAGCGCATGGTCGATCGGTCCGGCTCGCGCGCCTCGTCCCGGCTGAACGCTCACCGCCGGCTTATGGTGTCCCTCGCCGTGTTTGCGATCCTGGCGGGGGCGCTTGTCGGCCTGCCCGTCTCCTTGCGCATCGCCATCGCCTGGGATGCGTCGGTTTTCGCGTTCCTCGGCCTGACCTGGGTCGTCATCCGCCATTGCCACGCGGACGACATGCGCGATACGGTGCTCGCCAACGACCAAGGCAGGGTGGCGGTGCTGTCGCTGGTGCTTTTCGCGATCGGCGCCAGCGTCGCGGCGATCTTCTTCCTGCTCGAGAAGCCGAAGAACGTAAGCGGTCCGGCGGCCCTTCAGGTCGCGCTGGCGGCGGCGACCATCGCGTGCTCCTGGGTCCTCATGCACGTCATGTTCGCGCTGCACTACGCTCATCGCTTCTACCGGGACAACCCCGAGACGGCCGAAGTGGATGCGACGCG
>JBLNDP010000083.1:0-16914 GCA_050261755.1 Clostridia bacterium | reverse complement strand
TGCCCGGCCACACGCTCGGCCTGATCGGCCTGGGCAAGATCGGCAGCCTGGTCGCCGACGCGGCGATCCGCCTGGGGATGGACGTCCTTGGCTACGATCCGCACATCACGGTCGAGGCGGCGTGGAGCCTGCCTTCTCAGGTCAATCGTGCCACCTCGATCGAGGAAGTGCTCAAGGGCAGCCATTTCGTCAGCCTGCACGTGCCGCTCATGGACAAGACGCGCGGCATGGTCAACGCGAAGAACGTCGAGCAGCTTCGCGCCGGCACGGTGCTCCTCAACTTCTCGCGCGACGGCGTCGTCGCCGAGGACGCGGTGCGCAAGGGCCTGGAGAGCGGCAAGCTCCGCTGGTACGTCACGGATTTCCCGAGCGCCGGCCTCGCCGGCCACCCCGGCGTCATCGCGCTGCCGCACCTCGGCGCCTCGACGCGCGAGGCGGAGGACAACTCGGCCATCATGGTCGCCGACGAGGTGCGCGAGTACCTCGAGCACGGCACCCTGCAGAACGCGGTCAATTTCCCGGACGTCGTCCTGCCGAGGGAGGTGGCGTACCGGCTGGCGATCGCCAATGCCAACGTGCCCGACATGCTGGGCGCCATCTCGCACGTGCTCGGCCGGCGTAAGATCAACATCCACAACATGCTGAACAAGTCCAAGGGAGAGATGGCGTACACGATCGTCGACGCCGACAGCCCGGTGCCCGACGCCGTGGTCGAGGAGCTGGGCAAGCTGGCCGGCGTCCTCTGCGTGCGCTACCTGCCCGCCGAAGCGTAGATGGCCGCCGAAAAGCCGATGGAAGACCTGGAGAAGCTGCGCGCCGAGATCGACCGCATCGACGACGAGATCGCCTCGGCGCTGCAGCGGCGCGCCGGCGTCGTGCAGAAGGTCGGCGAGCTGAAGGGCGGCACCGCGGCCTACCGCCCCGACCGGGAAACCCAGATCCTGCGTCGCGTTTCCGCTTCTCCGGGAAATCTCTCCGGAGAAAAAGTCAGCGCGATCTTCCGCGAGATCATCTCCGCGTGCCGCAGCCTCGAGGAAGCCATCAGGGTCTCCTACCTCGGCCCGGAGGGCACGTTCAGCGAGCAGGCGGTGCGCAAGCACTTCGGCCGCGCGGTCGAGGCGGTATCGGAGGCCAGCGTGGACGACGCGTTCCGCCGCTGCGAGTCCGGCGCCGCGCAGTTCACCGTCGTGCCCGTGGAGAACTCGACCGAGGGCGCCGTGGGCCGCACGCTCGACCTCCTGCTCCTCACGCCGCTCAGCATCTGCGCCGAGATCGAGCTTCGTGTGCACCAGAACCTGCTTTCCAAGGACAAGGATCTTTCTTCGGTGAAGAAGATCTACTCGCACGCTCAGTCCCTCGCGCAATGCAACGGCTGGCTGGCGAAGAACCTGCCGCGCGCCGAGCGGGTGCCGGTGGCCTCCAACGCGGAGGCCGCGCGCCTGGCGTCGCTCGAGCCGGGCTGCGCGGCGATCGCCGGCGAGGCGGCGGGCGAGCGCTACGGCCTCGCCGCGCTCGCGCGCTCGATCGAGGACGACCCGACGAACACCACGCGGTTCCTCGTGCTCGGCAAGACGCAAGCCGCGGCCACGGGCCGCGACCGCACGTCGCTCGTCATGTCGGCGGAAAACAAGCCGGGCGCGGTGCATGCGCTGCTCTCGCCGCTCGCCGAGCAGGGCGTGAGCATGAGCCGCATCGAGTCGCGGCCTTCCCGCGCGCGCTCGTCCCTCTGGGAATACGTGTTCTTCATCGATGTCGAGGGGCACCAGAACGATCCCGCGGTCTCGAAAGCAATCTCCGGCCTGAGGAAGAAAGCGCCCTTCTTCAAGATCCTCGGGTCCTATCCCATGGCGGTGAACTAGATGCTGATGGATCCCTGCGAGCTGTCCCCGTCCTACGTCCGTTCGATCGCGCCCTACCAGCCCGGCAAGCCGATTTCCGAGCTGGCGCGCGAGCTGGGGCTGAAGGAGGAGGGCATCGTCAAGCTCGCCTCCAACGAGAACCCGCGCGGCATCGGCCCGCGCACGCGTGCGGCGATCGAGGCGTCGCTCGGCGAGATCGCGCGCTACCCGGACGGCAACGGCTACGACCTGAAACTCGCGCTCTCGAAGCGCTACGGCGTGGACATGAGCTCCATCGTGCTCGGCAACGGCTCGAACGACGTGCTCGAGCTGGTCGCGCTCGCCTTCCTCGGGCCCGGCCGCGCGGCGGTCTTCTCGCAGCATGCCTTCGCGGTCTATCCGCTCGCCACGCAGGCGCGCGGCGCGCGCCAGATCGTCGTGCCGGCGAAGCGCTTCGCGCACGACCTCGAGGCGATGGCGAAGGCGGTGGACGACGAGACCTACGTGCTCTGGGTCGCGAACCCGAACAATCCGACGGGCACCTTCGCCCGCGGCGAGGAGATCGAGGCGTTCCTGCGCAAGGTCCCGGAGCGCGTGCTCGTCGTCCTCGACGAGGCCTACAACGAGTACCTGGCGCCGGACCTGCGCGCCGAGTCCGTGAAGTGGCTGAAGCGCCATCCGAACCTCATCATCACGCGCACATTTTCCAAGGCCTACGGGCTCGCCGGCCTGCGCGTGGGCTATGCGCTTGCGCACCCGAGCGTCGCGGACGTCATGAACCGCGTGCGGCAGCCGTTCAACGTGAACAGCATCGCGCTCGCGGCGGCGACCGCGGCGCTCGACGACATGGAGTTCGTCGCGCGCAGCTACGCCGGCAACCTCCAGGGCATGAAGCAGATCGAGGAGGGCGTGCGCGCGCTCGGCCTGGACTACATTCCCTCGCACGGCAACTTCATCACGGTGAAGGTGGGCAAGGGGGCCGACGTCTACAAGCGGCTCCTCCGGCGCAGCGTCATCGTGCGGCCGATCGCCGGCTACGGGCTGCCGGAGCACCTGCGCGTCACCATCGGCACCGCCGAGGAAAACGAAAAGTTCCTTGCGGCGCTCGCCGCCAGCCTGAAAGAGTAGATGCTCTTCGAGCGTGTCGCGGTCGTCGGCGTCGGCCTGATCGGCGGCTCGTTCGGCCTGGCGCTCAAGGAGGCCAAGGCTTGCCGGCATGTCGTCGGCATCGGGCGCAGCGCACGCAATCTCGAGGTGGCGAAGCAGCGCGGCGCGATCGATTCCGTCGCCTCGGAAGTGCCGGAGTGCGACCTGGTGCTCATCGCCGCGCCGGTCGCGCAGTTTGCTTCAGTCTTTCAAAAAATAAGAAACAACAAGGCCCTGATCACCGACGGCGGCAGCACGAAGCGCGACGTCGTCTCGGCGGCGCGCGCGGCGCTTGGCGCAGGCGTGGCCCGCTTCGTCCCGGCCCATCCCATCGCCGGCAGCGAGAAGAGCGGCGCGGAGGCCGCGACGCCGGACCTGTTCAAGGGCAAGCGGGTCATCCTCACGCCGCTTCCGGAAAACCGGAAGGAGGACGTCGAGAAGATCAAGGGCGTCTGGGCGGCCTGCGGCGCGCAAGTCAGCACGATGGGCATCGAGGAGCACGATGCCGTGCTGGGCACCGTGAGCCACCTGCCGCACCTGCTGGCGTACGCGCTGGCGCAGGACGTGGCGACGCGCGAGAACTCCGCGCGGCTCTTCGAGATCGCCGGCGCGGGCTTCCGCGACTTCACCCGGCTCGCCTCCTCGAGCCCGGAGATGTGGCGCGACATCTGCCTCGCCAACCGCGACTTGCTTCTGAAGGATCTGGACAAGTTTTCCGTGAAGCTCGACGCCATGCGCGCCGCCCTGGAAAAGAACGACGGCGCGTCGCTCGAGGCGATGTTCGAGCAAGCGCGCGCGGCGCGCGACAAGTGGCTGAAGTCCTCGAGCTGAAGGCCGCCCGGCGCGCGGCCGGCACGGTGCGGCTGCCCGGCTCGAAGAGCATCTCCAACCGCGTGTTGCTGGTTGCTTCTTTATCTGAAGGAACCACCGATATTTCCGGCCTGCTCGACGCCGACGACACGAAGGTCATGCTTGCGGCCCTCCGGGCGCTCGGCGTCGGGGTTCATGACCGGGGCGGCGATCTCGAGATCGAAGGCATTGCGGGCGCGTTCCCGGTCAAGAAGGCGGAACTGTTCCTCGGCAACGCCGGCACGGCGTTCCGGCCGCTCACCGCGGCGCTCGCGCTTTCCGGCGGCGAATACAGGCTCTCGGGCGTGCCGCGCATGCACGAGCGTCCGATCGGCGACCTGGTCGACGGCCTGCGCCAGATCGGCGCGAAGGTCGACTATCTCGGCAACGAAGGTTTTCCGCCCCTTGCCGTCCACCCGGGGAAGATCGCCGGCGAGAAGACGAGGGTGAGGGGCGATGTCTCGTCGCAATTTCTCACCGCGCTGCTGATGGCGGCGCCGCTCCTCGGCCGGCCGTTCACGATCGAGGTCGAGGGCGAGCTCATCTCCAAGCCCTACGTCGAGATCACGCTCAACGTCATGCGGCGCTTCGGCGTCGAAGTGAAGCGGGAAGGCTGGAAGTCGTTTGCCGTTCCTGCTGCTTCCTATGTTTCTCCCTCGAAAATCTCCGTGGAGGCCGACGCCTCGTCGGCGTCGTACTTCCTCGCGGCCGGCGCGATCGGCGGCGGACCGGTGCGCGTCGAAGGCATCGGCCGCGACAGCATCCAGGGCGACGTTCGGTTCACCGAGGTGCTGGAGCGGATGGGTGCAGAGGTTGCCTTTCACCAGAATTCGATTGAGGTGAAGGGCAAGGGAAAGATGCGGGCCTTCGACATGGACATGAACCACATCCCCGACGCGGCGATGACCGCGGCGGCGATGGCACTCTTCGCCGACGGGCCGAGCACGATCCGCAACATCGCCAGCTGGCGGGTGAAGGAGACCGACCGGATCGCCGCGATGGGCGCCGAGCTGCGCAAGGTCGGCGCGCGGGTGGAGGAGGGGCCGGACTGGATCCGCGTTCTTCCTCCGGAGCGATTCCTGGAGAAGGCGGAGATCGAGACCTATGACGACCACCGGATGGCCATGAGCCTCGCGCTCGCCTGCCTGGGCGGCGTGCCGGTGCGCATCCACGATCCGGGCTGCGTCGCCAAGACGTTCCCGGCTTTCTTCGCCGAATTCCAGGCCCTCGTCCGTCCGTGAGCGTCCCGGTCATCGCGATCGACGGTCCCTCTGCCTCCGGCAAGGGCACGATCGCCAGCCGGGTCGCCGACGACCTCGACTTCCACTACCTGGAAAGCGGGGCGCTCTACCGGCTGGTGGCCTTGCAGGCCCTCAGGGCGGGAATCGAGGGAGAGGAGGATCTGGCCCGGTGCGCCCGCGCCCTGCCCGTGAGCTTCCACAACGAAAGAATTATCCTTTCTGGACAAGATGTTACGGATGCCATTCGCACGGAGGAGTGCGGCGTCAAGGCGTCCGAAGTGGCCAAGGTCCCGGCGGTGCGGCAGGCGCTGATGGTGCGCCAGCACGCGTTTCGGATGGCTCCCGGCCTGGTCGCGGACGGGCGCGACATGGGGACCATCGTCTTCCCGGATGCGGCGCTCAAGGTGTTCTTGACAGCGACCCCGGAAGTGAGGGCCGAACGACGCTATAAGCAGTTGATCGCAAAAGGAATCGATGCTAATCTTCGCGCCCTTTCCCGGGACCTGCAGGAACGGGACGAGCGCGACGCCAAGAGGGCGGTCGCGCCGCTCGTTCCGGCACCGGATTCGCAAGTGCTGGATTCGTCGGCGCTTTCCATCGACGAAGTCGTCGAGCGGATCCTGGGCTGGTGGCGGGAGAGAAACGGTGGCGGGCGCGGCAGTGGAAACTGAGCGTCCGCCGGTGTTCAACACTCAACCCGCTGGGTCCTAAGCCCGCGGCAGAAAAGGTTTTTTCCTTCATGGCAAGCATTTCCCCCCAGCAGTCCACCAAGTCGGCCTCCACGCCCGCATCCGGCGAGTCGTTCGCGGCCCTTTTCGAAGAGAGCCTGAACCGCAAGGAGATGCGCGTCGGCGAGGTCATCACCGCCGAGGTGCTGAGCGTCGACGAGAACTTCGTCGTGGTGAACGCGGGGCTGAAGTCCGAAAGCATCATCGCGGTGGACGAGTTCCGCAGCGATTCCGGCGAGGTCGAGGTGAAGCCCGGCGACTTCGTCAGCGTTTCCATCGAGGCGCTGGAAGACGGCTACGGCGCGACGCGCCTGTCGCGCGACAAGGCGAAGCGCATGGCCGCCTGGCTCGAGCTCGAGAAGGCGCTCGAGACCGCCGAGAAGATCAAGGGCGTCATCACCGGCAAGGTGAAGGGCGGCCTGACCGTCATGACGCGCGGCATCCGCGCCTTCCTCCCCGGGTCGCTCGTCGACCTGCGGCCGGTGAAGGACACGACGCCGTACGAAGGCAAGGAGATGGAGTTCAAGGTCATCAAGCTCGACCGCAAGCGCAACAACGTGGTCGTGTCGCGCCGCGCCGTGCTCGAGGAGACGGCGGGTGCCGAGCGCGAGCAGCTGCTCGCCTCGCTGCAGGAAGGCGCCACCGTCAAGGGCATCGTCAAGAACATCACCGACTACGGCGCGTTCGTGGACCTCGGCGGCATCGACGGCCTGCTGCACATCACCGACCTCGCCTGGCGGCGCGTGAAGCATCCGTCGGAAGTGCTGAACGTCGGCGACGAGGTCACCGCCAAGGTGCTCAAGTTCGACGCGGAGAAGAACCGCGTCTCGCTCGGCCTGAAGCAGCTCGGCGAGGATCCCTGGGTCGGTATCGGCAGAAGGTATCCCCAAGGAACCAGATTGTTTGGAAAAGTGACCAACCTGACCGACTACGGCGCGTTCGTCGAGGTCGAGTCGGGCATCGAGGGCCTGGTGCACGTCTCGGAGATGGACTGGACGAACAAGAACGTGCATCCGTCGAAGGTCGTGCAGGTGGGCGACGAGGTGGAGGTGATGATCCTCGAGATCGACGAGGAGCGCCGCCGCATCTCGCTCGGCATGAAGCAGTGCATGCCGAACCCGTGGGAAGACTTCGCCCGCGAGTACAAGAAGGGCGACAAGGTGAAGGGCCAGATCAAGTCGATCACCGACTTCGGCGTGTTCGTCGGCCTGCCCGGCGGCATCGACGGCCTGGTGCACCTGTCCGACCTCTCCTGGTCGAACCCGGGCGAGGAAGCGGTCAAGAACTTCAAGAAGGGCGACGAGGTCGAGGCGGTGGTGCTCTCCATCGACGTCGAGCGCGAGCGCATCTCGCTCGGCATCAAGCAGCTCGAGGGCGACCCGTTCACCAACTTCATCGCCAGCCACGAGAAGAACAGCATCGTCACGGGCAAGGTGAAGTCGGTCGACGCCAAGGGCGCCGTGGTGGACATCGGCGGCGCAGAGGGCTACCTGCGCGCCTCCGAGTTCTCGCGCGACCGCGTGGAGGACCTGACCAAGCACCTCGCCGAGGGCGACACGGTGCAGGCCATGATCATCAACGTCGACCGCAAGAACCGCTCGATCAACCTCTCGGTGAAGGCGAAGGACCTTTCGGAGGAAAGCGATGCGATGAAGGCGCTGCGCAGCGAGAACGCCGCGGCGAGCGCCGGTGCCACCAACCTCGGCGCGCTGCTGAGGGCGAAGCTCGACAAGGGCGGCGGCAACCCGCAGCAGTAAACGCCAGGGGATAAAAAGGGGATGGGCGGCATGACCAAGTCCGAACTGATCGCGCGCCTTGCGCAGCGCTACCCGCAGCTGGTGGCGAAGGACGCCGAATACGCGGTCAAGATGGTGCTCGATGCGATGACGCAGGCGCTGCTCGCCGGCAACCGCATCGAGATCCGCGGCTTCGGCAGCTTCGGCCTCAACTACCGCCCACCCCGCACCGGGCGCAATCCCAAGTCCGGCGAGAAGGTGCAGGTGCCGGAAAAGTACGTGCCGCACTTCAAGGCGGGCAAGGAGCTGCGCGAGCGCGTCGACGCCGCCGAGGAAGCGCAGTCCGCACCGCGCGAGCGCGTTTCGCAGCCGGCGCGATAGCGGCGCTGCCCTCGGGCGCATTCGGGGAGCGCGATGCGCCTCGTCAGCTGGACAGTCCGGCTCCTGCTCTTCCTCGTGCTGGCCGGCCTCGCCGCGAAGAACGTCGAGCCGGTGACGCTGCGCTTCTACTTCGACACCGTCCTGCAGGCGCCGCTGGTGATCGTGCTTTTCTGCGCCTTCCTCCTCGGGGCCGTGCTGGGCATGCTCGCCCTCCTCGGAACGTTGCTGCGGCAGCGCCGGGAGATCTCGAGAATAAAGAACCAATCCAAAATCGATCCGGCGGCGCCGCCCATCTGATGGAGTTCGAATACTGGTGGCTGCTCGGCTTTCCGCTCTTCTTCGGCTTGGGCTGGATGGCCGCGCGCATCGACATCCGCCACCTGGTGCGCGAGTCGCGCGCGCTGCCGAGCTCCTATTTCAAGGGCCTCAACTTCCTGCTGAACGAGCAGCCCGACAAGGCGATCGAGGCCTTCATCGAGGTCGTGAAGGTCGACCCGGAGACGATCGAGCTGCACTTCGCGCTGGGGAGCCTCTTCCGCCGGCGCGGGGAATATGACCGCGCCATCCGCATGCACCAGAACCTGCTCGAGCGCGCCGACCTCGGCGCGGACCAGAAGGCGGCGGCCCTCGCGGAGCTCGGCGAGGACTATCTCAAGGCCGGGATCCTCGATCGCGCCGAGGAGGTCTTCACTCAGCTGGAGAAGACGAGCTTCTCGGCCACCGCGAAGAAGCACCTTCTCGAGATCTACGAGCAGGAGAAGGACTGGACGCGCTCGATCGAGATGGCGAAGCGCCTCGCCGCCGAGGCGAACGAGCCGCGCTCGCGGGACGAGGCGCAGTACCTTTGCGAGCTCGCCGCCTCGGAGGCGTCGCAGTCGCGCCCCGACGCTGCCCGGCGCCACCTGGAGGCGGCGCTGGAGACCAACCGCAAGTGCGTCCGGGCGAGCCTGCAGCTGGGCGACCTGGAGCGAAATTCCGGCAACCTGGAGCAGGCCATCGAGTGCTGGAAGCGAATCGAAAGCCAGAATCCGGCGTTCCTTGCGCTCGTCGCGCAACGCCTGCTCGAGGCGTACCGCGAGCTCGGCCGCGCGGACGAGGCGCTGCGCCTGCTCGCCGGCTACCTCGAGCGCTATCCCTCGCTCGATCTCCTCGACACCGTCTTCCAGCAGACCATGGACACCGAGGGCCACGAGGCGGCCTACAAGCTGGTGCGCGACGAGCTGCGCCGCAACCCGACGCTCCTCGGCCTGGACCGGCTCCTCGAGGCGCAGATCATCGCCGCGGATCCCGACCGGCGCCGCGACCTCGAGCTCATCCGCAACCTGGTTCACAGCCAGACGCGGCGCCTCGCCCGCTATAGCTGCGAGAATTGCGGCTTCAAGGCGCGCCAGTTCCACTGGCATTGCCCGGCGTGCGGCGGCTGGGAGACGTATTCGCCGCGCCGCACCGAGGAGTTCGATCTCACCCCATGACTCGCACTGAGCGCTCGGCATGAACATCACGATCGTCGGCACAGGGTATGTGGGGCTGGTGACGGGAGCCTGCCTGGCCGACGCCGGCAATGCGGTCCTGTGCCTCGACCTGAACCAGCAGAAGATCGCGGAGCTCAACGCCGGCCGCATCCCCATCTTCGAGCCGGGGCTCGAGGCCATCGTGAAGCGCAACCGCGAAGCGGGGCGGCTCGCCTTCACCACCGACGTCCCGGCGAGCGTCGCGCACGCCGAGCTGCAGATGCTCGCGGTCGGCACGCCGCCGGGGGAGGACGGCTCCGCCGACCTGCAGCACGTGCTCGCCGCGGCGCGCGCCATCGGGCGGCACATGAGCTCGGGCAAGGTCATCGTCACGAAGTCCACGGTCCCGGTCGGCACCGCCGACAAGGTCAAGGCGGTGGTGCTCGACGAGCTCGACAAGCGCAAGGAATCGCTCGCCTTCGCCGTCGTCTCCAATCCGGAGTTCCTCAAGGAAGGCGCCGCGGTCGAGGACTTCATGCGCCCCGACCGCATCATCATCGGCAGCGACGACGCGCGCGCCACGGCGCTTTTGCGTCAGCTCTACGCGCCCTTCCAGCGCAATCACGAGCGGATCATGGTGATGAGCGTTCGCTCGGCGGAGCTGACGAAGTACGCCGCGAACGCCATGCTGGCGACGCGCATCTCGTTCATGAACGAGGTGGCCAACCTTGCCGAGGCCATCGGCGCCGACATCGAGGAGGTCCGGCGCGGCATCGGCTCCGACCCGCGCATCGGCTACTCGTTCCTCTATCCCGGCGCCGGCTACGGCGGCTCCTGCTTTCCCAAGGACGTGAAGGCGCTCATGAAGAGCGCGGCGGTGGCCGGTCGCCCGCTGCGGGTCCTGGCGGCGGTGGACCAGGTGAACGAGGCGCAGAAGCGCGTCCTGGGCGACAAGATCCGCGCCCGCTTCGGCATCAATCTTTCCGGACGGCGCTTCGCGCTCTGGGGGCTCGCCTTCAAGCCGAACACCGACGACATGCGCGAGGCGCCGAGCCGCACGCTGATCGACGAGCTGGTCGGCGCCGGCGCGGCGGTGCGCGCCTACGACCCGGCCGCCCGCGACGAGGCGAAGCGCATCTACGCCGACGAGGGCCGCGTGGAGATCGTCAATTCGCCCCTGGCCGCGCTCGAGGGCGCGGATGCGCTCGCCGTCGTCACCGAATGGCAGGAATTCCGCAGCCCCGACTTCGCCGCCATCAAGGCGCGCCTGAAGACGCCGGCGATCTTCGACGGCCGCAACCTTTACGACCCCGCCACCGTGAGCGGGCACGGCCTGGAGTACTACCCGATCGGTAGAAAGGTCTAGCCCTCATCAAGCCGATCCCAAAAACGGAAAGAGCCCGGGTGCTGGTGGTGGGCGACGTCATGCTCGACCGCTACTGGTATGGCGACGCCACGCGCATCTCGCCCGAGGCGCCCGTTCCGGTCATGCTGTTCCGCGACGAGGAATTCCGCCTCGGCGGCGCGGCGAACGTGGCCGCCAACTGCGCGGCGCTGGGCGCGCAAACGCGTCTTTTGTCGGTCGTGGGCAAGGACGAAGCCGGCACGGCGCTTCTTCGCCTGCTGAAAAAGAAGAAGGTCATTCCGGACCTGCAGCGAGACTCCCGCGTCCAGACCACCGAAAAGCTGCGCGTCATCGGCCGCCGGCAGCAGCTGCTGCGCATCGACCGGGAGAAAAGCCCCTCCACCGAGCTCCTCGCCTCGCGCCTGCCGGCATTCAAGGCCGCGCTGCGCGACTGCGACGTGGTGCTGCTCTCGGACTACGGCAAGGGCGGCCTCGCGCACATCGCCACGATGATCCGCGAGGCGCGCAAGGCCGGAAAGCGCGTGCTGGTCGACCCGAAGGGCACGGACTACACGCGGTACAAGGGCGCCACGCTGCTTACGCCGAACCTGAAGGAGCTCGCCGATGTCGTAGGGGAATGGAAGGGCGAGGCGGAGCTTTCCGCGAAGGCGCACGGCCTTCGCGAGAAGCTGGGGCTGGAAGGCCTGCTTCTCACCCGCGGTGAAAACGGGATGACCCTGTACAAAAAGAACCGGAAGACCTATCAAGTCAAAGGCGAGAAGCGCGAAGTCTCCGACGTGACCGGCGCCGGCGACACGGTCATCGCCACGCTCGCCGTGATGCTGGCGGCGGGCGAGGGCCTCGAATCCGCGGTCAAGCTGGCGAACCGCGCGGGCGGCATCAAGGTGACGAAGTTCGGCACGGCCGAAGTGACCCTGCAGGAGCTCGTCGGGAAATGAGGGCATGAGCTACTACGTCGTCACCGGGGCGGCGGGCTTCATCGGCTCGCGGCTGGTCGCCGGCCTCAACCGCATCGGCATCACGGACGTCGTGGCGGTCGACAACATGGATCCCGCCGACAAGTTCAGGAACCTCGCCGGCTGCGAGATCGCCGACTACATCGACCAGGCCGACTTCCTCGAAGGGCTCGCCGATTTCGGCGACGACATCGCCGCCGTGTTCCACCAGGGCGCGAACTCCAACACCATGGAGACCGACGGCCGCCAGATGATGGCGAACAACTACGGCTACTCCAGGACGCTCCTCGAGTGGTGCCTGGAGGAGCAGGTGCCGTTCCTCTACGCGTCTTCGGCCGCCGTGTACGGGGCGGGGCCGGACTTCCGCGAGGAGCGCCGCTGCGAGCAGCCGCTCAACGTCTACGGCTACTCGAAGTTCCTCTTCGACCAGTACGTGAGAAGAATCCTCGGGGAAGCCAGCTCACAGGTCGTCGGGCTGCGCTATTTCAACGTCTATGGGCCGAACGAGGCGCACAAGGGACGCATGGCCTCCGTCGCCTATCACGCCTTCCACCAGTTCAAGGCCGAGGGACGGGTCAAGCTCTTCGTGGGCTCCGGCGGCTACGGCGACGGCGAGCAGCGGCGCGACTTCGTCCATGTCGACGACGCGGTGGCGGTCAACCTGTGGATGCTGGAGCATGGCGGCGTGTCCGGGATCTTCAACTGCGGCACCGGGCGCGCGCAGACCTTCAACGAGGTCGCCGCGGCGGTGATCAACACGGTGCGCGGCACGGCGGCCTCGCCGCAGGACCTGGCCGAGGAGCGCCTCATCCAGTACATCGCCTTCCCGCCGGCGCTCGCGGGCAAGTACCAGAGCTACACGCAGGCGGACCTTTCGCAGCTGCGCGCGGCGGGGCTCACCGGCGACTTCGCCGACGTGCAGGAAGGCGTGTCGTCGTACGTGCGGGAGCTGATGCAGGCATGAGCTACAGGACGATCGAGGACTTCATCGGCAACACGCCGCTGGTGCGGGTGCAACGCCTTGGGGGTGAGGTCCTATCGAGAAATGGAAACACCGTTCTCGCCAAGCTCGAGGGCAACAATCCCGCCGGCTCGGTGAAGGACCGCCCGGCCATGTCCATGATCCGCCATGCGGAGGCGCGCGGCCGGCTCAAGCCGGGCGACACCCTGGTCGAGGCAACCTCTGGCAACACCGGCATCGCGCTCGCCATGGCGGCGGCGATCCGCGGCTACCGCATGATCCTCATCATGCCGGAGACGGGCACCGCCGAGCGCCGCCAGACGATGCGCGCCTTCGGCGCCGAGATCATCCTCACGCCCAGGAAGGGCGGCATGGAGGGGGCGCGGGACCTCGCCGACAAGATGGTGAGGGAAGGGAAAGGCATCATGCTTGACCAGTTCGCCAACCCCGACAACCCGGTCATCCACTACGAGACCACCGGGCCGGAGATCTGGCGCGACACGGGCGGCAAGATCACGCACTTCGTCTCCAGCATGGGCACGACCGGGACGATCATGGGCTGCTCGCGCTTCTTCAAGGAGAAGAACCCGAAGATCCAGATCGTCGGCTGCCAGCCCGAGGAGGGCTCGCAGATCCCCGGCATCCGCAAATGGCCCGAGGCGTACCTGCCGAAGATCTTCGACCGCAGCCGCGTCGACCGCGTCGAGAACGTGAGCCAGGCGGAAGCCGAGGAGATGACGCGCCGCATGGCGCGGGAGGAGGGCATCTTCGCCGGGATCTCGTCAGGGGGCGCCATGCACGTCGCGCTGCGCCTGGCGCTATCGGTCAAGGACGCGGTCATCGTCACGGTGGTCTGCGACCGGGGCGACCGCTACCTGACGACGGGCGTTTTCCCCGACTGATGACGCTGCCCTTTCGCCCTTGACCCCAATCCTGGCGTTCGACCTCGAGACGGTCCCGGACTGCGCCGGCATCCGGAAGCTCTACGACCTGCCCGCCGACCTGCCGGACGTCGATGTGGCGGAGCTCGCCTTCCAGAAGCGGCGCGTGCAGACCGGCGGCAGCGACTTCCTCCAGCCGCACCTGCACCGCATCGTCGCCATCGGCTGCGTCCTGCGCGAGGGCGATGGCGTGCAGGTCTTTTCCATCGGCGAGCCGGAGCGCAACGAGCCCGCGATCATCCAGAAGTTCTTCGACGGCATCGAGAAGTACGTGCCGCGGCTCGTCTCCTGGAACGGCGGCGGCTTCGACATGCCGGTGCTCGCCTACCGGGGGCTGCTGTGCGGCACCTGCGCGACCAAGTACTGGGACCAGGGCGAGGACGACAAGGACTTCCGCTTCAACAACTACATCAGCCGCTACCACTCCCGCCACGTGGACCTGATGGATGTCCTGGCGATGTACCAGCCCAGGAACAACGCGCCCATCGACGAGGTGGCGATCCTCGCCGGCCTGCCCGGCAAGATCGGCGTCGGCGGCGCCGCCGTCTGGTCGACGTACCAGAAGGGCGGCATCAAGGAGATCCGCGAGTATTGCGAGGGCGACACCGCGAACACCTACCTCCTGTACCTCAAGTTCCAGGTGCTGCGCGGCGCGATGAGCGCCGACGACTACAAGCGCGAGTGCGCGCTCTTCCGCGCCTGCCTCGAGAAGGTCGGCACGCCGTACTGGCGCGAGTTCCTGGCCGCCTGGAAAGCTTGACCCTGCATATCGACGCGCTGCCTCTACGCATTGATGCATTAGATCCCGAAGGGCGCGGCGTGGCGCGCCGTCCCGAGGGCAAGGTCGTGTTCGTCGAAGGCGCTCTGACCGGCGAGCAGGTTTCCTTCGATGTGCTGAAGAAGAAGGAGAAGTTCGACGTCGCGCGCGCGACCGCGATCGTCGAGGCCTCGGGCGCCCGCGTCGTTCCCCGCTGCCCGCACTTCGGCACCTGCGGCGGCTGCGCCCTGCAGCACGCAAGCATGCGCACGCAGATGGCCGCCAAGCAGCGCGGCCTCGAGGACAACCTCGAGCGCATCGGCAAGGTGCGCGCCGAGTCCATGCTGCCGATCCTGTACGGCCCGGACTGGGGCTACCGGCAGCGCGCGCGGCTGTCGGTCCGCCGCGTGCCGAAGAAGGGCGGCGTGCTGGTCGGCTTCCGCGAGAAGCGCTCCACCTACGTCGCCGACATGCGCGAGTGCCCCGTCCTGCCGCCGGCGATCTCCCGCCTGATCCCGGAGCTCAAGATCCTCATCGAGTCGCTCTCCATCAACGAGCGGGTTCCCCAGGTCGAGGTGGCGGCCGGCGACGCCGACACGGTCCTTGTCTTTCGGAATCTGCTTCCCTTCACGGACCAGGACCTCGCCAAGCTGAAGAGCTTCGGAAAGACCTATCAAGTACACGTCTGGCTCCAGCCCGGCGGGCCCGACACGGCGCACCCCCTCGAGCCGCACGAGCTCTACTACGAGCTGCCGGAGTTCGGCGTGCGCATCGACTTCCGGCCGACGGAGTTCACGCAGGTGAACTCAGCGGTGAACCGCGCGCTCGTCTCGCGCGCGATCCGATTCCTCGACCCGCAGCCCGGCGAGCGCGTCGCGGACCTCTTCTGCGGCCTGGGCAACTTCTCCCTGCCGCTCGCGCGCCGCGGCGCCAGGGTGATCGGCTTCGAGGGAAGCCGCGCGCTGGTCGATCGCGCCCGCGCCAACGCGCAGGCAAACGGCCTCGTCGTGCAGTTCGAGGTCGCCGACCTCTTCAAGGCCGGCATCGAGGCCTTCGGGCCCTTCGACAAGGTCCTCATCGATCCGCCGCGCGAAGGCGCCGTCGAGGTCGTGAAATCCCTGCCCGAGGCTTGGCCTTCGCGCATCGTCTACGTCTCGTGCGACCCGGCGACCCTGGCGCGCGACGCCGGCATCCTGGTCCACGCGAAGGGATTCCGGCTGCTCGCCGCCGGGGTGGTCAACATGTTCCCGCACACCGCGCACGTCGAGTCGATCGCGGTGTTCGAGCGATAAGCGCACGGTAGAAACGAAAAGGGCGCCCGAAGGCGCCCTTTGTTTTCCCCGAGGGAAGGTCAGTCGCGGCTGCCGCCGCCCCCGCCCAGCATGATGATGAGCTGGAGCAGGCTCGAGAAGATGTTCAGCAGGCTGATGTACACCCCGGTCGTCGCCAGGATGTAGTTCGTCTCGCCGCCGCGCACGATGCGGTTCAGGTCGTAGAGCAGGTACAGCGAGAAGACGACGATCACCAGCGTCGAGATCGTCAGCGCGAGCGCCGGGATCTTGAGGAACATGTTGGCGACGATGGCGATCAGCAGCGCGATCATGCCCACGAACAGGAACTTGCCCATGAAGCTGAAGTCGCGCTTCGTGGTCGTGGCCACGGCGCCCATGGCGAAGAAGATGACGCCGGTGCCGGCCGCCGCGTAGCCCACCATCTCCATGCCGTTGCGCATGGACAGGGCGATGTTGAGCAAGGGCCCGAGGAACGCGCCCATGAGGAACGTGAGCACGAAGAGCAGGGCGATGCCCACGCCGCTGTTGCGGTTGGCGACGATGCCGAACTGCAGCCCCATGATGGCGGCGAACATCACCACGAAGGTAATGATCGGGTTGGCCATCATCGCGCCGGCGAACTGCACGCCCAGGGCCGCGCCGATGATCGTGGGAACCATCGTCGCCGCGAGCAGCAGGTAGGTGTTGCGAAGGACCTTCTGGCCCTGGCCTACGTCGGCGACCTCCGCCGCGTCGTAGGTAGCCGGGCTGCGACCAAAGGCTTGGTCATCCGTCCGAACGGGTTTGAGTTCCATGTGTATTTGTATCCTCCAGTGGCCGTAAGACTACCAAACGCCCCAGAAGTTTCAATAGTTTACGAATTGCTATGGAGTCTAAAATGGAGCCGGAACGCCCTGTTTTCAAGGAGAGTTGGCAGAGCGGTCGAATGCGGCGGTCTTGAAAACCGCTAGCCCGAAAGGGCTCGGGGGTTCGAATCCCTCACTCTCCGCCAAGTTTCACGTCGAACTTCGGTTGGCGGCAATCAAGTTCCCGTTCCTTCGGAGCTTTGATTTTCCTTAAGCGCCCGCTCGCAGGAAGAAACCGCATTCGCCGTGGCGGTGATTCTTGAGCACTTGGACAAGACGGATGGCAAGTTTCGAAGAGACGACTAGGTTCTTCTCGGCCGTTTCACGAGCTTAAACGCGGGCAGCGGTGCTATGGTCCGCGCCGATGCTGTGCCCGGATTGCAAGGCGTTATTGGACTCCCCGGAGAATCCGAAAGGGCACCGGGC
>JBLNDP010000082.1:0-4665 GCA_050261755.1 Clostridia bacterium | reverse complement strand
GGGCAAGCCGGGTGGGAAGCCGGCGCGCGAGAACCCGATCATGAATGGCATGGTGGCGAACCTCTCCGACGCGGACATGCGCAATCTCGCGGCGTACTTCTCCGGGCAGAAGCTCAAGCCTGCTCTGGCGAGCGACAAGGACCTCGCGGCCGCGGGCCAGAAGCTCTGGCGCGGCGGAAATGCCGAGAAGAGCATTCCTGCCTGTTCCGGCTGCCATGGACCTGCCGGCGCCGGCATTCCCAGCGAGTTCCCGCGCGTCGCCGGACAGTACGCCGAATACCTCGCGACGCAGCTCAAGTCTTTTCGCGACGGCATTCGCGCCAACGACCCGAACGGCGTCATGCGTGGCGTCGCCGCGCGCATGAACGAGCGCGAGATCCGTGCCGTCGCGGAGTACGCGGCCGGGCTGCGCTAAAGCGTGAGCGCAAACAAAACGGGCCCGAACGGGCCCGTTTTGTTTTTCACTTGCGTATCGATCAGGGCTGAAGCTGGCCGCGCACTTCGCCGCCCTTGTTGGCGGCGGTGTGTACGTTCACGTAGAGGTTGCCGGCCTTGAAGGCCTGCATCTGCGCATCGGTGAGCTTCGCCCCGTTAGGCACGGTGTAGGTATCGCCGCTCTTCGCGAGCGGCACGATCACCGGGCCGTTCTGGCCCTTGGCGCCCTGGTGGATGTGCGCCATGGTGCCTTGCACGCCGTTGGTCGTGATGCTGCCCGATACCGTGCCGTCATCGTTCACCGTGATGTTTCCCGTGCCGCTTCCGGAGGCGGATACCGGCGGGACCTCTTCGGCGCCCGTCAGGCGCACGCCGACCGACTTGCCACTTCCGCCTCCCATGCCGGCGCAGGCGCTCAAAGCCAGCAGGGCGGTGGCGATCAAGAACTTTTTCATGTGTTTCTCCTTGGAAAGGTCATAGGCGAACAGGCGTGTGCCGCGCGCTATTCCGCTGGGTGAAAACCCGAGGACGGGGGTGGAATAGGACGTTAAATTGCCATGTTTGCGGGCGGTTGTCCTACATAGAGGAGGAGGCACATGAAAATTAGAGTCGCAGTCGGTGCACTCGCGGCCTGCCTGGCGGCAGGATTCGCCATGGAAGCAGCGGCGCAAGCCAAGCCCGAAGTGCTGGTGAAGCAGCGTCAGGCGGCGATGACGCTGATTGCCAAGTATTGGGGGCCCATGGGCGCCATGGCGCAGGGCAAGGCGCCCTTCAACGCTCAAGTCGTCCAGCGTAACTCCGCTTACCTGGAGACCCTCGCCAAGATGCCGTGGGACGGCTTCGACGCGAGCACGAAGGGAGAGAAGAGCGCGGCGCTGCCCGCGATCTGGGACAAGGCGGGTGAATTCAAGCAAGCGCACGAGCGCCTGGAGACCGAAACGGCGAAGCTCGCTCAAGTCGCCAAGGGTGGCGACGAGGCGGCCATCAAGGCGCAGATGGGCGCCGTTGGCAAGGCCTGCGGCGGCTGCCACGAGACCTTCCGCGAGAAGCGCTAGCCTCTTGCAGCGCCTGGCAAGCCCCGCGCGTGCGGGGCTTTTTCTTTTTATCTGGGCCCTGTTCGCACTGCCTGCCGCGCTTGCGCAGGGTGATGCGGCGCGCGGCGCTTATCTCGCCAAGGCGGGTGGCTGCGTCGGTTGCCACACGGAGGACAAGAAGGACGCGGTGCCTTTCGCCGGGGGTCGCGCGCTCAAGACGCCGTTCGGCGTCTTCTATGGACCCAACATCACGCCGCATCCGCAGGCCGGAATCGGGCACTGGAGCGAAGCCGATTTCGTGCGAGCGCTGCGCGAGGGCGTGAGGCCGGATGGCGCCCACTTCTTTCCGGCCTTCCCCTATCCTTCCTTCACCAAGATCGTCGACGCGGACCTGCGCGACCTCTACGCATACCTGCGTAGCTTGCCTGCCAACGCGCAGCCAAGCCGCCCGCACGAGCTGCGCTTTCCCTACGGCTATCGCATCCTGCTCTGGGGCTGGAAATGGCTTTTCTTCAGGCCGGGAGCGTTCGTGGCCGATGCCGCGCACGACGCGAAATGGAATCGCGGCGCCTATCTCACCGACGCGCTCGGCCATTGCGGCGAATGCCACACGCCGCGCAATTTCCTCGGCGGACCGAGGAAGGATCGCTACCTGGCCGGCGGCAAGCTGCCCGAGGGCGGCTCGGTGCCGAACCTCACGCCGACCCGCCTCAAGAAGTGGAGCGACGCGGACCTTAAGGATTTCTTGCAAACGGGGCAGACCGCGGATGGCGACGTAGTCGCCGAAGCCATGGGCGAGGTGATCCGCAATACCACCAGCCAGTTGAGAGCCGCCGATCTGGACGCCATGGTGGCCTACCTGCGCTCGATACCCGCGCTGCCGGACGAGCCGAAATCGAAGTAAGCTGGCGGAATAGCGGGCCCCGTCCGCCTGTTCCCCTATGAACGAAGCCGAGCGTCTGGTCGACCTGATACCGCGGTTGCGGCGCTATGCACGCGCGCTCGTAGGCGATCGCGGCGCCGCCGATGACTTGGTGCAGGACACGCTGGAACGCGCGTGGACGAAACTGCACCTCTACCGCCGCGGCACCGATCTGCGCGCCTGGCTTTTTACAGTGATGCACAACGTACACGTCAACAAAGTGCGCGCAACACGTCCCAGCGATCCGATCGACGAGGACGCGCCCGAGCTCGCCCAGCGGCCGGCGCAGGGCGATGGCCTCATCGTGCGCGACCTCGACCGCTCGATCGCGCTGCTGCCGGCCGAGCAGCGTGCGGTGCTGCTGCTGGTGGCGCTGGAGGACATGAGCTATGAAGAGGTCGCGCGCACGCTCGAGATCCCCATCGGCACGGTGATGTCGCGCTTGTCGCGTGCGCGAGAGAAGCTGCGCGCCCTGATGCTCGGCCAGGGGCCTGCGCGCCTCAAGGTCGTGAAGTAATGGCCGAAGAGACTGTCAGCGAAGTCGATCTGCACGCTTACGCGGATCGACGCATCGACGAAAGCCGTCGCGCCGAAGTCGAGGCATGGCTCGCCGCGCACCCGGACGACGCCGAGCGGGTGGCCGCCTGGCAACGCATTGCCGACGAGCTGCGTTCGCGCTATGAGCCGGTGCTCCAGGAGTCGGTGCCTTCTCGCTTGCAGCGAGCGGCGCGCGGGCGGGTCGGCGCGGCAAGTTGGCGCGCGGCGGCGATTGCAGCGGTATGGGTGGCGGTTGGCGCGGCGGTCGGCGGGCTCGCCGGGTGGCAGCTCCATGCTCTGCGCGCGCCTGCCGCCATTCCCCTCGATGTCGCGATGGCCAAGCGCGCGGCCATGGCGCACGCGGTTTATTCACCGGAAGTACGCCACCCCGTCGAAGTCGGAGCCGACCAGGAGCAGCACCTCGTCGCCTGGCTCTCGAAGCGCACTGGCGTCAACCTCAAAGTGCCGCAGCTCGGCGAGGCCGGGATGTCGCTCGTCGGCGGAAGGCTTCTGCCGGGCGAAACCGGCCCCGTCGCCCAGTTCATGTACCAGACCGACCGCGGTCGTCGCCTCACCCTCTACGTACGCGCCGAGCACGCGCCGACGCGCGAGACAAGCTTTCGCTACGTGCGTGAGAACAACGTGGGCGTCTTCTACTGGATCGATCGCAGCTCCAGCTACGCGATTGCTTCCGGCGATCTCAGCAAGGACGAGCTGCTGGCCATCGCCAACAGCGTCTACAAGCAGCTCGAGCCTTAGGCCTCGAATCGGTGCGCGTTCCAGCGCGCGCCGCACCACGCCCGTGCGGCCAAGGCGCTTTTGCCTTCTCCTGCGCCGTCCATCCGACTGGCACGGTTGGTGCAAACACCAAGCCGGATCTTCCACCTATGGAAGCGATAAGGAGCCGGCAGATGAAGCGCGAATCGGAAATGGTCCTTTCCAGCTTGGCGAAGCCCATGAAGCGAGAGGACGTCACCGACCTCATCGCCTTCCGCAAGTTGAAGAAAGGGGTGAAGTGGTCCGAAGTGGCGAAGCGCGTAGGTCAGTCCAAGGAATGGACTACGGCGGCTTGCCTCGGCCAGATGCAGATGACGAAGAAGCAGGCCGAGGTTGTGGGGCGCCTTTTCGATCTGCCCGAGGAAGCGGTGCTGCTGCTTCAAAGCGTCCCATACAAGGGCTCACTTCCCAGCGCGGTGCCGACGGACCCCTTGATCTATCGCTGGTATGAAATCGTGAATGTCTACGGCACGACGATCAAGGCGCTGATCCACGAGGAGTTCGGCGACGGCATCATGAGCGCCATCGACTTCTCCCTCGACATCGCGCGTGAGCCGCACGAGAAGGGCGACCGCGTGCACGTCGAGATGTCGGGCAAGTTCCTGCCCTACAAGACCTACTGAGCGTCTACGGCTGCGCGGCGAGCGACGCGTTCAGCGCCTGGGCGAGCGCTGCTTGTCCGCTCACGAGCGCCTCCCACGCGATCTCCTGGCCCTTGCGCCGCCCTTTCGGCACGAGCTTCATGCCAAGCGGGTCGATGGTGAGCATGTAGGGCTTGCCGCCGATCGTCACTTCGCGCCGGAGCGCCTTGTCGAGCTTGGTTGCCATGTCGCCTCCCTCACTTTGCGGAGAAGTTTGACGAGCGCCGGCAGCTGGTAGTTCGCGTTCAGGCCGCTCGGACTCGGCAGCACCCAGACCTGCGCCCGCTCGAGGGCTTCCGGCTGCAGGCCGAGCGTCGCC
>JBLNDP010000081.1:0-3096 GCA_050261755.1 Clostridia bacterium | reverse complement strand
CGCTTCGCGCCCGGGCCGCGGTACACCACGCCCTCGGCATTGACCGTCATGTACTGGATGATGGCCACCGGGATCTCGGAGGCGAACCGGGGCTCCGGCACGCGCATCTGGCGGTAGCAGTCGTTCACGCGCCACTGCAGCGTGATGAAGGAGCTCGTCGAGACGCGGTAGGCGGGCCAGAGCGCCATCAGCGGCTGCGTCTCGTGCGCGGTGTTCAGCGCCGGCAGCTCGGACATGCGGATGCGCTTGCCCTGCACGCCGTGGCACGAGGCGCAGGAGAAGTCCCACGGCCCGGCCCGGTGATAGAAGAGCTCGCGCCCCAGCTCGTACGCCGCCTTCTCCTTGGGGTGCTCGAAGCCGGGCCTCATCGGCATGCCGTGCGACTGCCCGGCGACGTAGGCGGAGAGCGCCTCCATCTCCGAGGGCGTGTCGGCGTTGCCGAAGACGCGCTTCGTCGCCTCGGCTTCGCTGCGCCCCTGCAGGGTGGTCATGCACCAGAGCAGGCGCGTCTCGAGGTCCATGACGCGGTCGGCATCGGCGAAATAGCGCGGCAGCCCGACGTACGCGCCGCGCAGCACGCCCGGCCCCTGGCCGAGGTCGCATTTCTCCAGGGAGACGTTCTTCGGGCCTTGCGGCTTCTTCCAGGCTTCCTCGCCGGCCGCCTCGTAGAGCTCGACCGGCGCGTTCTCCGCGGTCATCCTCTGGTAGTCGGCGTACGGCGACTGCTGCGCCTGCGCAGCGAATGCCATCGCCGCGAGGGCGAAGGCCGGCAGGGCACTACGCGCTATCCAACGCATATCCTCCTCCTTGCTTCGGGCGCGCGGTCAGGCGACCGCGGTCTCGGTCTTGTTCGTCTCGCCCTCGTTGTCGAGCCAGCTCACCTCGATCTTGTCGCCCTTCGCCCCGCCCTTGACGCGGAACGTGAACACGGGATTGCGCGAGACCGCCTGGCTGGTCTGCCCTTCGATCATCGTCTTGCCGTTCACCTTGACGGTGACGTTCTGGATGAAATGCAGGGGAACGACCTTGCCGTCGGGCCCCTTGCGCAGGCCCGTCTCCATCGGGTGGCTCATCAGCACCCGGATGTCGGTGTAGCCGTTGCCGAGCGTCGCGCGCATCTTCATTGGTCCTGCCGCCATGTCAGCCTCCGCACCCGCCGATGGTGACCTTGATGTTCTTGGTCGCCGAGTAGGACTTGCCGCCGGCCTGCGCGATCACGCGGATGTCGGAAGTCTCGGCGATCTTCATGTTGAGCTTCACGAAGGGGAGCGCCCCTTCGAGGAAGTCGAACTTGGCGACGAGCGGGAAGGGGTTCTTCTCCGCGATCACCGAGATCGACGTGGTGCCGGGCACCTTGCTCATGATCTCGATCGGCACGACGGCGCCGTTCTCGGCGATCTCCGGCGCGTCGATGGCGATGTCGCCGCTCGCCTGGGCGTTCGTCGCGCCGATGCCCTTGAGCGCGTCGGCCGCGCTCTTCGCGCCGAAGGCGTCCTTGTTCCAGGTCGCCGCGAGCGCGGCGAGCGGCTGGAGCAGCCCGGTGGCGAGCGCGGCGAGCGCGCCCGCGCGCTGCAGCAGCGTCCTGCGTAGTGGGTTCATGCTGGTGTCCTCCTCCTTATTTTGCCGCATGCTAGCCCAAGGTGGTCAGGCTGAAATCGAATGTGCTTATCGCGCCATTAGCGCCGGGTCGCGGCTAGCACTGCTCCCACGGCAGGCCGTCGAAGCGCCAGCCGGCGATCGTGTTGCGGCGGTGATGGGCGTCGAGCGGCCCCTCGAAGCCGCTCTTCACGTTGTAGACGCGGGAGAACCCTTGCTGCTCCAGGGCCTGCCCGGCTTCCTGCGAGCGGTTGCCGCTGCGGCAGATGAGCACGATCGGCCGCTTGGCGTGGTCCTGGCCGGCGAGCTTCTTCACCTGGCCGACGAAATGCGGGTTCACCTCCCAGTCGGGGCCGTCGTTCCAGGCCACGTGCAGCGCGCCGACGGGGTGGCCGACGAAGAGGTACTCCATCTCGCTGCGGCAGTCGATGAACAGCGCGTCCGGGTTCTCGCGCAGGAACCGCTCCGTCTGCTTGGGATCGAGGTGCTCCATGGGAGGGCGGATTATAAGTGGGCCCGGTCGCCGTCGCGGCCGGCGCCGCCGAGCCCGGCCAGCGCCCGGGGATCGCGCACCTCCACCCGCTCGCGGCCGAGCGCGACCCAGCCGCGCGACTCGAACTGGCGCAGCAGCCGGCTGACGATCTCGCGCACGCTGCCGAGCTCCTCGGCGAGCTGCTGCTGGCTCGCGGCGATGACCGGCCCGCGCTGCACCAGGAGACGGGCCAGCCGCTCGTCGAGGCGGCGGAAGGCCACTTCCTCGACCAGCTCCATGACCTCCGAGAGCCGCTCGCCGTACATGCCGAAGACGAAGTTGCGGAACGGCTCGAATTCCACCAGGAGCTGCTGGAAGAGGGCCGGCGGCAGGCTGAGCAGCGTCACGTCCTCCTCGGCCGTGCCGGTCGCCGAATAGTCGGAGTGGCCGAGCAGGCAGCCGCCCGAGAGGATGCAGCCGTTCCCGGGGTCGACCCGGTAGAGGAGGATCTCGCGCCCGCTGGCCGAGGTCTTCGACACCCGCACGCTGCCTTGCAGCACCAGCGGGAAGCCGCGGCACGGCTGGCGCGCGTCGAAGAGGATGCCGCCCTTCGGCGCGCGCACGAGCTGCGCCTGGGCGAGGAGCTCGGCGAGCCGCGCGGGGGGCAGGGCGGCGAAGAAGGGGAAGCGCTCGAGGAGCAGGGCGCGCGCGTCGGCCATCGGGGCCAGTCTAATGGAACGGAGGCAATGGAACCTAGGTCGCAGACCCGGGCGGCGGGCCTTCGCAGAATGCCGGCATCGCACGCTTTTCCACTGGAGGCAACATGTCGGTCGAACGTCTCATCCGCATCTTCGCGGGCAGCTTCGTGCTCGCATCCCTCGCCCTCGGCGTCGCCGGAAGCCCGCTCTTCGTGAGCAGCAACTTCCTCTGGTTCACCGCCTTCGTCGGCGCGAACCTCCTGCAGAGCGGCTTCACGCGCTTCTGCCCGCTCGAGCTCATCCTCAGGCGCCTCGGCGTCGGCTGTCCCG
>JBLNDP010000080.1:0-4101 GCA_050261755.1 Clostridia bacterium | reverse complement strand
ACGTCGGGTTTACGCAGATTCTCGCGCTGGGCCGGCAGAACAAGATGACGGGTGCCGCGGAGCAATACCAGTACATCCTGCGTGACGAGTCGATGCACTGCAACTTCGGCATCGACCTGGTCAACACCATCAAGCTGGAGAACCCGCACCTGTGGACCGGCGCGTTCCGCGAGGAGCTGCACGGCCTGTTCCGCAAGGCCGTCGACCTCGAGTACCGCTACGCCGAGGACACCATGCCGCGCGGCGTGCTCGGCCTGAACGCGCCGATGTTCAAGGAGTACCTGCGCTTCATCGCCAACCGGCGCTGCCAGCAGATCGGCCTCGACACGCTCTTCCCGGGCGCGCAGAACCCGTTCCCGTGGATGAGCGAGATGATCGACCTGAAGAAGGAGCGCAATTTCTTCGAGACGCGGGTCATCGAGTACCAGACCGGCGGCGCGCTCAGCTGGGATTGAGGGGGAATCACATGCAAGAGGAGTGGAACGACATGCATCGCGTGACCGAGTGCAAGGCCGAGGAGGACTACAACCTGTGGCTGCGCTTCGAGGACGGCCTCGAGGGCAGCGTGTTCCTCGGCAACCTGCTCGAGATCGGCGCGTTCAAGCTGTGGAGCGACGTGCGCGAGTTCGAGAAGGTCAGCGTGGACCCGGAGACGGCCACGGTGACCTGGGAGGGGGGCATCCGCCTCGACCCCGACCTGCTCTACCACGAGGTGGCTGCGCGGCAGAACCCAATTCAGCACGCCGACGGGGGGAAGCTCCCGCCGGCGGTTGGATAGGTCCGGGCTTCGTCCGGGCTTCTCTTGTTCAACAACCTTGAAGGAGATTGAGAATGGCGAAGAAAAAAGCGAAAAAAGGCGGCAAGAAAAAGAAGAAGAAGAAAGCGTCAAAAAAGAAGAAAAAATCAGCAAAGAAAGCTGGTAAGAAAAAGGCGGCAGGACCAAAGCGATCCGCCAAGAAGAAGAAAAAGGCGGGCAAGAAGAAAAAGGCAAAGCAAGCCGCCAGACCTAAGGCCAGCCCTGCGGCAACGATGGCGAGCAGACCGGTTTCGCTCCCATCCACCGCTGCGACACCCGGCGCGCGAACCGCGCTGAATCCAGCGGCCGCATGGCCGTTCCCCACCGGGTCCCGGCCGTAACCGGGAACCGGGGGAACGCGGCGGGGGCGAAATCCCTCGCCAGGCCCTCGAAGCTCAGCGGACCGGCTTGGTCGTTCGACCTGGCTGGGAGAACCGTCGGCCGGTCCGCGAGGCTTCACTGCAAGAGATGCCCCATTCTAGCGGGGCCCCAGAAACGGCGGAAAAGGCTGTCGAAACAAGGGTTTCGCAGCGCAACAGCACGGCTGTGCGAGGAGAAGGAACGTATTGACGGAATAGGGTAATTTTTACTATGATGCCGACTGCTGCATTGCAACATTCAGGCGCATCCCGCGCCGAAACCGCAAGACTTAGGGGCGTCCAAACCCAGCTCCTGAGGATCCTTCCCCCGACCGCTCATGACGCAACCCGCCCGGAAGGCGCGCGGTCAGAGGAAGCAGCACGGAGGTGGAGCATGAATACAGCCGTTCTAGTCGCGCACCGCGCGTACGCCACCATCAAGGGCAGCCTCGCCTTGCTGGGGCTCGCGGCGCTCGCCGTCCTCATCGCGTTGCCGCAGAGCCGCGGCCCGCTGCTCGATCACTTGGCGCCCGCCGCGCTCTTCAGCATGGCGGCCGATCCGTTCTCCGCCCCCGTGGCGGCCGGCACGATCCAGGTGAAGGCGGAGGAATCGCCGCTCGAGCGCGAGCAGCGCTCGGTGACGGAGTTCATCGCCAAGCGCTACCGCGTCTCCGAGCAGGCGGTCTCCGGCTTCGTCGCGGCGGCCTACTATGCCGGCGGGCAGTATTCGGTCGACCCGCTCCTCATCCTCGCGGTGATCTCGGTGGAGTCGCGGTACAACCCCGTGGCGGAGAGCGTCATGGGCGCCAAGGGCCTGATGCAGATCATCCCGAAGCACCACCTGGACAAGCTGAGCGTCCATGGCGGCGAGGACGCGCTCCTCGACCCGGAGGTCAACATCACCGTCGGCACGCAGATCCTGCGCGAGTACGTGCGCCGCTTCGGCGACGTGGAGACGGCGCTGCAGATGTACGCCGGCGCGTTCGACGAGCCGACCTCCCAGTATGCCGGCAAGGTGCTCGCGGAGAAGGCGCGGCTCGAAGCCCTCAGGCAGAAGGCAAGGAAGCAGCAAACCGTTTGATTCGTTCCGCGCCCTCCTCGAGGTCGGCCATCGAGCGGGTGTAGGCGAAGCGGACGTAGCGCCCGGTCGCGTTCGAGCCGAAGTCCACGCCCGGCGTCACCGCGACGCCCTCGCGCTCCAGGAGCTCGAGCGAGAAACCCTTCGCATCCCGGCCGCAGCCGGCGTAGACATAGAACGCGCCGTGCGGCTCGGCATCGATGGTGAGGCCGGCGGCCCGCAGCTGCGGCACGAGGAAGTCCCTCCTTTTCGCGAACTCCGACCTGCGGCCTTCCAGGATGGAGATCGACTCGTCCGAGAACGCGGAAAGGGCGGCATGCTGCGCGGCCGAGGATGCCGAGATGAAGAGATGCTGCGCGAGCTTCTCGAAGCTGCGCACGGCGCCTGCCGGGAGCACGACCCAGCCCAGCCGCCATCCCGTCATGCAGAAGTATTTCGAGAAGCTGTTCACGACCACGACCTCGCCGGGGAGCCCGATGGCGGTCACCGGCTCCGTGCCGTAGACCAGGCCCTGATAGATCTCGTCGACGATCAGCACGCCCTTTTTCTCGGCGACAAAAAGGGAGATCTCCTGCAGAACCTCCCTGGGGATCAGCGTGCCGGTCGGGTTGCTCGGCGAGCCGAGGAGCAGCCCCTTGGTGCGCGGCCCCCACGCGGCGCGCACCGCCTCGAGCGTCGGCTGGAACGCGCTTTCGGCCCCGACGGGCAGCGCTCGCGCACGCCCCTCGAACGCGCGCACGAAATGGCGGTATCCGGGATAGCCGGGATCCGGCACGAGGATCTCGTCGCCCGGATTCACGTAGAGCGCGGCGACCGTGAGCAGGCCGCCGGATGCGCCGGCCGTGATGGCGATGCGCGCCGCATCCGCCCTCACGCGGAATCTTTTCTCGTAGAAGCCGGAGATCGCTTCGCGGAGCGCCGGGATGCCCAGCGTGGGCGTGTAGGCCGTCCGGCCGTCGCGAAGCGCCCGCATGCCCGCCTCGACGACGGGGGCCGGGGCGGTGAAATCGGGCTCCCCGATCTCCATGTGCACCACGCGCCGCCCGGAAGCCTCGAGCGCATGGGCGCGCGCGAGCACGTCCATCACCTCGAAAGGCGTGATTTCCTCGGAGCGCAGCGAGAGCAGGCGGGGCAGGGGAGCGATGGTCCGGGGATTATAATTTTTGCGTGGATGAGCAACTAAAGAAGAACGCCCTCGAGTATCACCGCCGAGGGGCGCCGGGCAAGATCTCCATCCTGCCGTCGAAGCAGCTCACCAACCAGCGCGACCTTGCCCTGGCCTATTCGCCGGGGGTCGCGGCGGCGTGCGAGGAGATCCAGCGCGACCCCATGCTCGCCGCGGAGCTGACCTCGCGCGCGAACCTCGTCGCCGTGGTCACCAACGGCACCGCCGTGCTCGGCCTGGGGGCCATCGGCCCCCTCGCCTCGAAGCCCGTGATGGAGGGGAAGAGCGTCCTCTTCAAGAAGTTCGCGGGCATCGACTGCTTCGACATCGAGCTGAACGAGACCGACCCGCAGAAGCTCATCGACATCATCGCCGCACTGGAGCCGACCTTCGGCGCGATCAACCTGGAAGACATCAAGGCGCCGGAATGCTTCGTGATCGAGCGGGCGCTGCGCCAGCGGCTGAAGATCCCGGTCTTCCACGACGACCAGCACGGCACCGCGATCACCGTCGGCGCGGCGGTCTACAACGGCCTCAAGGTGGTCGGGAAGAAGATCGAGGAGGTCAAGCTCGTTTCCTCCGGCGCGGGCGCCGCGGCGCTCGCCTGCCTCGAGCTCCTCGTCAAGATGGGCCTGCCGCGCGGCAACATCACCGTCACCGACCTCGCCGGCGTCGTCTACAAGGGCCGCAAGGAGCTGATGGA
>JBLNDP010000079.1:0-7427 GCA_050261755.1 Clostridia bacterium | reverse complement strand
GGCGTCCCAGGCTACCTTGCGTCCGGACAAGGCGCACACCATGAACCAGATCGCCAGGCCGCTCGCCGCGGCGATCAGATAAGGCGCGGCCCGGCGCGCCTCAGCCGGCGCCGGCACGCCGCAGCCAGTAGCCGAACGTGCCGCGCACGATGGAGGGCTGCAGCAGGAAATCGCGCGCCTCGCACGCAAGCTCTTCCTTCACTTCGCGGTAGCCGCCCGCGGCCATGGCGCGCAGCTGCATGCGGGCTGCACGCTCGAAGAACACCGCGAGGTACGTCGCTTCTTCCACCGAGCTGCCGGCCGTGAGAAGGCCGTGATTCGCCAGCAGGATCGATTTCGAAGAAGAAAGCGCCGAAGAAATGATGCGGCCCTCGTCGTCCGCCACCGGAACGCCAGGCCACTCGGGCAGGTGCGCGGTGCCGTGGAGCATCGCGCTGTCCATATGAATCGTCTTCAGCGGTTTGCCCGTACTGGCGAGCGCCGAAGCGTGCGGAGCGTGAGTATGAATAATGGCGTTGACGTCCGGGCGTTGCCGGTAAATCCAGACATGAAACCGCACGCCGGGATTCGGCCGGCCGCCGCGCAGGGGTTTCAGGTCTTCGTCAACCAGCACCATGCGCTCGGCCGTCGCTTCCTCGAAGCCGTAGCCGAACTGCAGAGTCCACCAGGTGCCCGGTTTCGGGCCGCGCGCGGTGACCTGGCCGGCGAGCCCCGATTCGTGGCCTTCCCTCGCGAGGATGCGGCACGCGCCCGCGAGAGACTCTTCGGTGTGCAAAGACGTCTCTTTCAAATCCTCTTCCATCTCGCGGCTCACCCGCTCGATGAAATGCTGCTTCGACTTCATTTCATCAGGTCCGGCAGCCACGTCGAGATGATCGGGAACGCGACGAGGATCGCGAGGCGGAAGCAGTCGATGATGACGAACGGCATGACGCCGCGGAAGACGGTGCGTGTCGAGACCTCCGGAATCAGCGACGACAGCACGAAGAGGTTCATGCCCACCGGGGGGCTGATGAGGCCGATCTCGACGACGCAGACGATCAGGATGCCGAACCACACCGGGTCCAGGCCGAGGTGGGCGATGATCGGGAAGAACACGGGCAGCGTGAGCAGGATCATGGAGAGCTCCTCCATGGCGGTGCCCAGGATGACGTAGATGGCCATGATCGCCGCCACCACGAGCGACGGGTGCGCGGCGAAGCGGCCGACGAAGTCCCGCAGGTCCTGCGGCATCGTCGTGATGTTGACGAACTCGCCGAACATGAGCGCGCCGATCAGGATGAGGAACAGCATCGAGGTCGTGCGCGCGCTTTCCACCAGCGTCGCGTACAGGTCGCGCCACGAGAGCGTGCGCCGCCACAGGGCGAACACCATCGCGACGAACGCGCCTACGCCGGCGCCCTCGGTGGCGGTGAACATGCCGACGAAGATGCCGCCGATCGAGAAGACGAAGAGAGCGGTGATGCCCGCGACGCCCCGGAGCGCCTTCCAGCGCTCGGGCCACGGCGTGCGCTCGCCCGGCGGCCCGGCCTTCGGGTCGCGCCAGACGATGTACTGGACTGCGACGCAGAGCAGGATCGTCGCGAGCAGGCCGGGAAGCATGCCGGCGGCGAAAAGGAGCGCGATGTTGGTCTGCGTGATGATCCCGTAGATGACCATCATGGTCGACGGGGGGATTAGGATGCCCAGCGTGCCGCCCGCGGCGATGGAGCCCGTCGAAAGGGAGTCGGCGTAGCCGAACTTCTTCATCGACGGATAAGCGACCTTGGCCATCGTCGCCGCCGTCGCGATCGAGGAGCCGCAGGGACCGCCGAAGCCGGCGGCCGCGACCACCGTCGCCATGGCGAGCCCGCCCTTGCGGTGGCCGACGAATGCATAGGCGGCTCGGAAGAGCTCCTCGGCCATCCCGGCGCGCGCGACGAACGTTCCCATGAGGATGAAGAGCGGCACCACCGACAGCGTGTAGTTGCGCCCGGTCTCAAAGATCTGGGTCTGTGCCATGGCGAACGCCGGTACCCAGTTCCAGTCGCGCATGTAGGCGTAGCCGACCATGCCGACGATGCCCATCGACAGCGCTATGGGGATGCGGATGAACGACAGCAACATCATGGCCGCGAGGCCGATTAGCGTCTCGCTCATGCCGCTGGCGTCATGTGGTGGGCTGCGGCGACTTGCGCACGGAGGGCACGAAGGCGCGGTAGGCGTGCACGAGGCCGGTGAGGGCGATCATGACCGCCATGTAGTAGACGAAGGGGCCGACCAGGATGCGCAGTACGTCGGTCGTGTCGCCGTAGGCCGCGATCTTTCCGGCCTTGAGCCAGATCTGCCACGTGAGGAAGAACATCACGGCGGCGCAGACCGCGTTCACCACCCGCTCGAGGATGCGCAGCTCGCGGCGCCCGAGCAGCTTGTCGATGAAGTCCATCGTCACGTGCTCGTCGGCGTGGGAGACGAGGGGCAAGCCGGCGAAGATGAGCACGAGGAGCGAGAGCTCGGTGATCTCGAACGCGCCCTTGATTGGCCGGTTGAAGAGGTAACGGCCGCAGACGTCCGCGAACGTGAGCACCATCATGCCGAAGAGGATGATGGACGCGCCCACGCCGAGGACGGCATCGGCATACCTCTCCCACTTCGGGGTCCTTGATGTCATGCGGGTGAGGGAAGGGCGCGGCTCGCGCCCTCCCGTGCGGCCCTGCCTATTTCTTTTCCGCCGCGACCTTCTTCAGCTCGGCGTGGAACTCGTCCAGGACCTGGCGCGCGTTCGGCAGCTTCACGCTCGCCTTCTTGATCCAGTCCTCGATGATCGGCCCGGAGCGCTTCTTCGCCTCGGCCTGCATCGCGGGCGTCGCCTCCATGATGTTGGCGCCGGCGGCCTTGAGGGCGCTGATGCCCACCTGGTCCGCGCGGTCCCACGACTGTCCGTTCGAGCGCGCCGCGTACTCGTAGGAATACTTGTCGATGATCGCCTGGTCCTGCTTCGGGATCTTGTTCCACTTGTCTTCGTTCATGAAGAACCCGAACGCTGAGCTGTACAGGCCGCCGGGGAAGACCGTGGCCTGGCCGATCACCTTGTCGAGCTTGAACGAGACAATTGACTCGAACGGGAAGAACACGCCGTCCGCCACGCCGGAGCTCAGCAGCTCATAGGACTCGGGCGCCGGCTTCACGAAGGCCGAGCCGCCCAGGGCGTTGGCCACCTGCTCGGCGATGCCGCCGCCGGTGCGGATCTTCTGCCCCTTGAAGTCGTCCAGCGACTTGATAGGCTTCTTGGTGAACATCTGGCCCGGGCCGTGCGTCCAGACCGCCATCAGGTGCACGCCCTTGTACTCGCCCACCTTCTGGAAGTACTTCCAGTGGATGCGGGAGAAGGCGACCGAGTTGATCTCGGCGGTCGCGCCGGCGCCGGGCAGCTCCGCCATGAGCGGGAGGATGTGGCGCGCCGGCGTGTAGCTGGCGGTGACGTAGGACATGTCCACCAGGCCGTCGCGCACGGCGTCGAACGTTCCGGGGGGCGCGGCAGGCGCCTTGGGCAGCGACTGGAACTTCACGCGGCCGCCGGTGGCCTTCTCGACCTCGGCCGCCCAGTTCTGCTGCCAGATCGTCAGGTGGTGCGTCGGCGGAACCCAGGACGAATACGTGAGCGTGACTTGCGCGCCGGCCGGCGAAGCAAAGGCCAGGCAAGCAACGGACGCAATGCCCGCCGCCTTCGAAGCGTTGCGGAATTGATTCTTCATGGCTCCTCCTCAGGAGCCACTAGTGTAACCCAGCGCCGCTTTGTTGAATCTTTGTCACGCGCTGCGCGCAACGGTGCGCTAAGTCACGCGCCGTCGTTGAATTTGATTTTCGGATTCGCTACGATTCCGCCTCGCTTCGGGAGGAAACACAATGCCATCGGTGATCACGAAGTCGGACCTCGTCGAGGTCGCGGCGAAGGCCGGCAATGTCAGCAAGGCGGCGGCAGGCGTGGCGGTCAACGCGCTCTTCGATGCGATCGTCGAGAACGTCGCGAAGGGCAAGCGGGTCACCGTGGTCGGCTTCGGCACTTTCCTTCCTCGCAAGCGCAAGGCGCGCGCGGGGCGCAGCCCCGTGAACGGCAAGGAGATCAAGATCACCGCCAAGACGCTGCCCGCGTTCGCCGCGGGGCAGGGGTTCAAGGAAGCGGTCGACCGGAAGTAGTTCGCGGCTTCTCCAGGTTTGCGGCGCATTCCCTTGTTTTTTACGGGGATTGCCAAGGCCCGGTAGACCCGGCAGAATCGCGAAGCACGATTCCTGCCATGGACAGCCCGCTCATCCTCTCGCTCGATTCCCACGGTGTGCCGCACCGGTGGATCAGCTGGCAGCAGGCGTGCTTCTACTACGCGAAGAACCTCGTCGCCTGGACGATGGGCGACCGGACCTTCACTTACTACGGCGGCATCTCGCGCGTCACGGGCGAGCGCTCCTCGATCACGGCGCACTCGATCATCGCGATCAAGGGCAAGGCGCTCGCGGCCAAGGGTTTTAACCAGGTGCCGCCGCTCAACAACCGCGAGCTCTTCCGCCGCGACCGCCACATCTGCGCCTATTGCGGCGGCGAGTTCAGCTACTTCCGGCTGACGCGCGACCACATCAAGCCGCTCTCGCGCGGCGGCCGGGACACCTGGATGAACGTGGTCGCGGCCTGCCGCGCCTGCAACGGCCGCAAGCGCAACCGCCTTCCGGACGAGTCCGGCATGGAGCTCCTGTACGCGCCCTACGTGCCGAACAAGGCCGAGTACCTGATCCTCACCAACCGTCGCATCCTCGCCGACCAGATGGACTTCCTGAAGCAGCACGTGGCGGCGCATTCGCGGTTGGTCCTGTCGCCTGCCTGACTTCTGGCGGAATAGCGGTTTCCATCTCCTAGCGCGCGACCCCGACGGGCGGCTGCGCGTCACGGACGACTTCCTGCGCGCCTATTACCTGCGGCCGGAAGTGCACCCGGTCGAGGAGTCGTGCGATGACGAGGTCGCGCTGCACGAAGCGCTCATGGCTTCTCCCGGAAAAGAGATCGGTGAAGCCGAGCTCGAGCGGCTGAAGGATGCGGACGCGCGGGACAACTACCGCGTCGTCCTGCGCTTCCGCGACCGCCTGCTGAAGGGCGGGACCCTCGAGGCAGCGTACACCGGCCTCTTCAAGGGCCCGATCGACGTGCCGCCGCTCTTCATCGAGCAGATGGTGCACGTGGTCCTGCGCAACATCCTCGACGGCTGCGACGATCCCCTGCGGCTGCGCGCGGCGGAGCTTTTCTTCCGCGAGCAGAAGGCGACGATCCAGCAGGGCCACGTGATGCTCGCGGATGCCGAGACGGTGGAGCGGCACGCCTCGGGGAATCGATACGGCAGCATCGGCCGGCTGATCGTCGAGGCGCAGACCGATCTGGGCAGCGTCGACCTGGACGTGCTCGATCGAAACAATGCGTCGCTCTATTGGGAGCGCGAGTCCCGCTACGACACGGTGGTGAGCTTCACCTACGGCCGGCCGGTCCTGGATGCTTTTTCCAGGGTCGTGGAGGCGTGGATCGGACATTTCCTGGCGTTGAAGGTGAAGGTAAAACCGATTCGGCAGATCGACGAGCACCCGTGGGCCTGGCACGTCGGCCTCGACGCCGAGTCCACGGCGATCCTCAACGACCTGTGGGCCGGCACGGACGTCGACGCCGGGCGCATGCGAAGGATCGTCGCGCTCTTCTCGCTGCAATTCGAGGATGCCGCGGCGATGAAGCCCGATGTCGCCGGCAGGACGGTCTACCTCGCGCTCGCCGCCACGGAAGACGGCATCGTGCGCATGAAGCCGCAGAACCTCCTCACCAACCTGCCGCTGCATGAAGCCTGACCAACACGAGGCATGAAGCCGCCTGAATACTGGGATCGCGCCAAAAGGGCGCTTTCGAAGAAGGATCCCGTCATGGGCGCCATCATCAAGGCGCATCCCAAGGTCTACATGATGCAAAGGGGCGAGCCGTTCTTCACGCTCGCGCGCGCCATCTGCGGCCAGCAGATTTCCGTGAAGGCGGCCCAGGCGGTGTGGGATCGGCTGGTTGTCTGCTGTTCCACCATCAGTCCCCAGGCAGTGTTGTCGAAGAAGAGAACCGAGCTGAGGGCCTGCGGCCTGTCGGACCGCAAGGTGGAGTACATCGCCGACCTCGCGCAGCACTTCGCCGACGGGCGCATCCACGTGCACAAGTGGCCGGACATGGACGACGAGGCGATCATCGCCGAGCTGGTCCAGGTGCGCGGCATCGGCCGCTGGACCGCGGAGATGTTCCTGATGTTCAACCTGCTGCGCCCCGACGTCTTCCCGCTCGACGACCTGGGCCTGCAGAAGGGCATTCGGCTTTCGTACTTCAAGGGACGAAAGGTGAGCCTTGAACGGATGCGAAAGCTCGGAGAAGCCTGGCGGCCGTGGCGCTCGGTGGCGACCTGGTACCTCTGGCGCTCGCTGGACCCCGTGCCGGTCGAATACTAGGGAGGCGGGTAGAATCGCCCCCCCATGAAGACCACGTTCCTGGACTTCGAGCAGCCGATCGCGGAGCTGGAGAACCGCATCGAGGAGCTGCGCTTCGTCCAGGACGACTCGGCGGTCGATATCTCGGAGGAGATCCAGCGCCTGGGCAAGCGCAGCCAGGCGCTGACGAAGGAAATCTACGGCAAGCTCACGCCGTGGCAGGTCGCGCAGGTCGCGCGCCATCCGCAGCGGCCCTACACGCTCGACTATGTCGGCATGCTCTTCACGCACTTCGAGGAGCTGCACGGCGACCGCGTCTTCGGCGACGACGCGGCGATCGTCGCCGGCCTGGCGCGCTTCAACGGCGAGCCCTGCGCGGTGATCGGCCACCAGAAGGGGCGCGACACGAAGGAGAAGATCCTGCGCAACTTCGGCATGCCGCGGCCCGAGGGCTACCGCAAGGCGCTGCGCGTGATGAAGCTCGCCGAGAAGTACGGCCTGCCGGTCTTCACGTTCGTCGACACGCCGGGCGCCTACCCGGGCATCGATGCGGAGGAGCGCGGCCAGTCGGAGGCCATCGGCCGCAACCTCTTCGAGATGGCGCGCCTGCGCGTGCCGGTCATCACGACGATCATCGGCGAGGGCGGCTCCGGCGGCGCGCTCGCGATCGCCGTGGCGGACCTGGTCATGATGCTGCAGTACGCCACGTACTCGGTGATCTCGCCCGAGGGTTGCGCCTCGATCCTCTGGCGCAGCGCCGACATGGCGCCGGAAGCGGCCGAGGCGCTCGGCATCACCGCGAGCCGCCTGAAGACCCTCGGCCTGGTCGACAAGATCGTGAGCGAGCCGCTCGGCGGCGCGCACCGCGATCCGCAGGCGGCGGGCCAGGCGTTGCGCAAGGCCCTCGTCGAGGCGCTCAAGCAGCTCGCCGAGAAGAAGCCGCGCGAGCTGGTGGAGGAGCG